>JBDTMY010000085.1:0-5489 GCA_039934015.1 Chloroflexota bacterium
ATGGCCGTCGCGCTCTACTTCGAGGTCGAGATGCTGAAGAAGCTCGGCGAGTCGGAAGACGACGTGTGGTGGGTGATCGAGGCGGGTGGTGAGGCCATCGGCGCAACGGGCATCCATGGCATCGATTGGTTGAACGCGCACGGCACGACGGGGATCGTGATCGGCGCGAAGGAGCAATGGGGAAAGGGCTACGCGACCGAGGCGATGCGCCTTCGGACCCGTTACGCGTTCCGCGACCTGAACCTGCACAAGCTGATGACCGAGGTGTTCGTCGGGAATGTGGCGAGCCGGCGCGCGCTCGAGAAGAACGGGTACCGGTCCATCGGCACGAGCCGCGATCACTTCTTCACGCTCGGCCGCTGGCAGGACATCTGGCTCGGTGAGGTCCTGCGCGAAGACTGGGAGCGCGCGCAGAGCGTCTGACACATCACTGGGACCGGTCATGACAGGGCTCGTCTGCTAGCCTTTCGACCGAGCGGGTGAACGACCGGTGAAGCGTCTCGGATGTTTTCTCATCTTGGTACTTCTCGTCGCGGGCGTCGTATATCTCTATCTGCCTCGAGGCGCTGACGCGACCGCGGAGAACGCGGCGACGGTCGCCGTCCTCAACACCGCGATCGACGCGCAGAAGGGATCGACGGAGTTCGCTCCCGCGCTCGACGGCGACATCCTCGGGAACGGCGACTTCGTCCGCTCGAGCAACAACGGCCGCGCGGTGCTCACTTTCTTCGACGGGTCGACCCTGAGCGTGGACCCGGCCTCGCTGGTGAAGGTCCTCACTCTGGATCGGGTCGGCAGCGGCGGCATCCAGCTGCTGGTGGAGCAGACGCTGGGCCGGTCGTGGGCCGCGGTCTCGAAGCTGAAGACGCCCGACTCGAAGTTCGAGGTCAAGACCCCGACGTCCATCGCGGCGGTGCGGGGCACCGCGTTCGAGACGATCGTCGCGCAGAACGCGGACGGCACGATCTCGGTGACGTACAAGGTCGACGACGGCGAGATCCTCGTCACGGCGAACGCCGGCGGGAGCGTCGCCGTCGGGGCGAACCAGCAGGTCACGATCGGCACCAACCAGCCGGCCCCCGCGCAGGCCATTCCGCAGACTGCGGCGCCGCGCTTCGTCCTCACCGCGTCGACCGGTCTGGAGTTCGCGGTGACGGCGTCGACAGGCGCCACGTGCGGTAACGGCCGCAACAAGCGGGAGATCTTCGGCTGCGTCGCGAACGGGAACATCGTCACGCTGCGCGAGCCACCGGCCGGCCGATACACGGTCATGCTCGCCAAGACCGCTGGCGCGCCGACCGCCACGCTCACGGTCGACGCATTCCGTGGCACGACGCGCGAAGCATCCCGCGCGTTCACGGCGACCTCCAATGTCTCGGACATCGTCCGCTCCGGATTCACCTACGCCGCGACCACGCCCCAGACCATCTCGGAGTTCGATCCGGCCGAAGTGGTGACGAGCATCTGCAGCGCGCTGTCCACCGGTCGCGTCTTCGCGAGCGGGCCGCTCCAGGACCGGTACGCCCAGCTGCGCACGTACGCCGAGACCAACAAGAATCAGCCGGTCGCGTTCGTCGTGACCGATGCGGACCTCACGAGAGCGGGAGAGGCCAGCGTGCCGAGCGACGTGCCCGCGCAGGTCAGCGATCTTCGGGCGACGATCGACTCCGCCGGCGTGCACCTCACGGCCGGTGTGAGCGCATCGGTGCTCACGATCAATGCCGCGAGCGACGTCAGCGTGGGCGCGGTCAACGGCAAGCTCCTCTTGCGCGTACGGAAGCTGTCCGCCAGTCCGCTGCCGGCGGGGCTGCTCGACGGCATTCGCGGACCACTCGAGAGCAGCCTCGACGACTTCTCGAACGGATTCCCGTTCGCCGTGCGCCAGGTCGCGATGCGCCAGGGCTGCTTCAGCATCATGGGCACAACGCCCTAACGGCGGCATCCTCCGCGCCCGAGGTGCGCACGTCCTAGCATCGCGACTGGTGGACCCGACACTCGACACCCTCGTGCGCGACGCGATGCAGCGTTACCACGTGCCCGGCGTCGCTATCGGGATGCTCCGCGCCGACCACGTTGACGTTGCCGGCTACGGGGTCACGAGCGTCGAACATCCACTGCAGGTCGATGGCGACACGCTGTTCCAGATCGCGTCGGTGACCAAGACGATGACCGCGACGGTGGTGATGCGCCTCGTCGAACGCGGCGCGCTCGACCTCGACTCACCCGTGCGCCGCTACATCCCGGCCTTTCGCCTCAGGGACGCCGCCGCGCAGGAGCAGGCCACGGTCCGCCATCTCGTCACGCATACCGGAGGCTGGCTCGGCGACTGCTTCGCCGACTTCGGCAACGGTGACGACGCGCTCGAGCGCTACGTCGCGGCGATGGCCGAGCTCGAGCAGATCACGCCGCTGGGCGAGATCTGGCACTACTCGAACTCGAGCTTCGCGCTGCTCGGGCGCCTCATCGAGGTCGTGACCGGCAAGAGCTACGAGGTCGCCACCCGCGAGCTGCTGTTCAGTCCGCTCGGTATGACGCGCTCCTGCTTCGCCGCCGGCGAGGCCATCACGCACCGCGTCGCGATCGGCCACGTGATCGTCGACGAAAAGCCGACCGTCGCGCGGCCGTGGGCCTTCCCGCGGGCCACTACACCGGTCGGCGGCGTCGTGTCGACCGCCAACGACCTCATGCGGTACGCGCGCTTCCACCTCGGCGACGGGACGACGCCCGATGGCGCGCGCCTTCTGTCGCGCGCGTCGCTCGACATGATGCGCACGCCGCTCGCCGACGCCGACCTCGACCGAAAGGTCGGGGTCTCGTGGTTCGTCCGGACCGTCGGGGGCGTACGCCTCCAGTACCACGGCGGCGTTGCCATCGGACAGCAGGGGGTGCTGATGCTCGCGCCCGATCGCGGCGAGGCGCTCACGGTGCAGACGAATTCCGCGCGTGGCGGGCTCCTACATCAGGACGTGACCACCTGGTGGCTTCGGCAGCGCCTCAGCATCAAAGTGCCAGAGCCTGTGTACATCGAGCTCGACCGCACGCACTACACGGAATACGCCGACCGCTATCTCGCGGAGCTCTCGGACGCGGAGCTCGAGCTCGCCGACGCCGGCCTGGTGTACCGCACGTTCTCGCACAACAAGCTGGGCGTCCAGCCGAAGCCGCCGGACCCGCCGCCGTCACGCGTGGCGTTCACCAGTGACGCTCGCTTCACGCTGCTCGACGGTCCGCTCAAGGACACGCGCGGGGAATTCCTTCGCGGACCCGATGGCCGCGTGCGGTACATGCGTGTTGGCGGACGCGTCTACCGGCGCACCCGGGCCTAGCGCGTGAATCAGTACCTCGGTGTCCTGCGCAAGGCGATGGACAGCGGCGTCGACCGCGACGACCGCACCGGGACCGGAACGCGCGCGATCTTCGGCGAGGTCATGCGCTTTCGCATGAGCGACGGCTTTCCCGCGGTCACGACCAAGCGGCTCGCGTTCCGCTCGGTCCTCGCCGAGCTGCTCTGGTTCATCGCCGGCAGCTCCGACGTGAACGAGCTGCACGCGCTCGGCACGCACATCTGGGACGGCAACGCCAACGCGCCGTACTGGACGCCACGGGCGCGCTTCGACGGCGATGCGGGCCGCAACTACGGACAACAGTGGCGCGACTGGATCACGCCGAATGGCGAACACGTCGATCAGCTGCGCGACGTCGTCGCGGCGCTCGGCACCGACCCATCGAGCCGGCGCCACATCGTCACGGCGTGGAACCCCGGCGAGCTCGACCAGACCAGCCTTCCCGCGTGTCACGCGCTCTTCCAGCTCTTCGTCGCCGAGGGCAAGCTCTCGCTGATGATGTACCAGCGCTCCTGCGATCTGTTCCTGGGTGTGCCGTTCAACATGGCCCAGTACGCGTTGCTGCTGCATCTCGTCGCCCAGTTCACGGGCCTCGTGCCGGATGAGTTCATCCACGTGCTGGCCGACGCGCACATCTATCGGGATCACCTGGAGGGCGTACGGCAGCAGCTCACGCGCGCGCCGTACCCCTCACCACGTCTCGCGCTCGACCCGGGCCTCCGGAGCCTCGACGACGTCGTCGCGCGTTACCGCGAGATCCTCGGTCGCGCGCGCGCGGGAGAGAAGCCGGGGCCGCTGCTCGATGCCTTCGCGCGCCTCGAGCAATACCAGTTCCACCCGCCGATCGAAGCAAAGATGGCGGTATGACCCGCATCGCGTTCGTCGTGGCGTTCGATCGCAAGAAGGTCATCGGCAAGGACGGGCGGCTCCCGTGGCGACTTCCGGACGACATGAAGCACGTACGCGAGCTCACGATCGGTAAGCCGCTGATCATGGGGCGGCGGACCTATGAGTCCATCGGACGCCCGCTCCCACACCGAACGAACATCGTTCTCACGCGCGACCCGGCCTTTCGCCCCGACGGGGTCATCATCGCGCGCACACCGGAAGAGGCGCTCGCGATCGCAGGCGACGCGCCGGAAGTGATCGTCTTCGGCGGCGCCGAGGTGTTCCGACAGTTCCTGCCGATGGCGGAGCGTATCTACCTCACCGAGGTCGACGCGGACGTCGGCGGCGACACGTACTTCGATTTCGGCGGGACGGACTGGCGCGTCCTCGACAACCAGGCGCATCCCGCGGACGAGCGCCACGCCTACCCGTTCAAGTTCATGACTCTCGAGCGCATCCCCAAGGCGTAGTCGTGACGACCGCCGCGAAAGGCGCGGGCTTCGTGTGGGACCCGCGCGTCGCCACGCATGTCTACCGCGAGGACCACCCGCTCAAGCCGAAGCGCCTCATCGGCGTGCACGACACGCTCGAAAGGATCGGCGCGTTCGCGCGTGAAGGCTCGCGCGTGCTCGCGCCGCGCGCGGCGACACGCGCCGAGATCGAGCGGATCCATGCGCCCGAGTACGTCGAAGCGGTGATGCGGGCGTCCGCGGAACCCGATCTCGACCATTCGGAGTGGGGCCTCGACCCGTATCGCGACACGCCTCCTTTCAAAGGCATGCACGAGGTGAGCCTCCTGACCACCGGCGCCACGCTCACCGCGATGGAGGAGGTCACGTCCGGGCGGCTGCGCGTCGCGTTCAACGGCTCCGGCGGGCTGCACCACGCGATGCGGCGGCGCGCTTCGGGGTTCTGCATCTACAACGACCCGGCGATCGTCTGCGGTCTTCTTGCCGACCGCGGGATGAGGGTCGCCTACGTCGACATCGACGCCCACCACGGCGATGGCGTCCAGGCCGCCTTCTACGAGACCGATCAGGTGCTGACCATCTCGCTGCACGAGACCGGTCGGACACTGTTTCCCGGCACCGGCTTCGCCGACGAGCGTGGGCGCGGTCGCGGCGCGGGGTACAGCATCAACGTCGCGCTGCCGCCGAACACCGACGGTGCCGCCTACACCCGGGCCTTCGACGCGGTCGTCCCGCCGCTCCTGGAGCGCTACCGTCCGGACGTGCTCGTGACGCAGCAGGGCATCGA
>JBDTMY010000086.1:0-12415 GCA_039934015.1 Chloroflexota bacterium
TTCGCTCAGATGCGAGGTTCGGGAGGGCCACCAATGCGGATGACATCAGCCACGAAGACACAGCCAGGGACACCGCCCGGGTGGACCCGCGTGGTCGCGATCGCGGGTGGCATCGGCTTCCTCGCGCCCGGCGTGTGGGCGATGGTCGACCCCCGTTCGTTCTTCGCCGCACTTGCTGCCTTCGAGCCATACAACCAGCACTTCTTGCAGGACATCGGCGCGTTCCAGATCGGCCTGGGCGCGGTACTCCTGCTGGGCGCGTGGGTCCGCGCCACGGCTCCGACCATCGCGCTCTTGGGCGTCGGCGTGGGTGCCGCAGCGCATTCCCTCTCGCACGTCATCGGCCGCGACCTTGGTGGAACTCCCCAATCGGACCTCCCGCTCTTTTCCATGATGGCGGTGCTGCTGCTCGCAGCAGGCTGGGCCCGCTGGAGAGGCGAGCGCATCCCGGCCCGCTGACCCCGCCTGGGAGCGCGATCACGCGCGCACGCCTCGCCTTTGGGCGAGCTGCGTTCCCGTCGACGGCCCAAACCGCACTGAGGACGACGGCGACGATCGCGCGGCGCAGTGGCCTGGCGGCCTCGTCAGTGCCGAGCACCTGAACGACCGCGCAGCCAGCGATCAAACCGACCTGCCATGCGACGGCGCTACTCGCGACCCAGGTCATCGCGACAGCAAAGGGTGGTCTGACGGCGACCATTTGCGACGCGCCCAGCGCGGGCACCGGCGGCCAGAGGAGCGAAGTACGCGATTGATAGCGGTTCGGGAAGTGGGCCTCGCGCGAAGGATTCCGAACACCTCGCGGCCGCTCGCTGACGGACGAGTGGTGGCGAAACATGCTGGGAAACCCACTCAACGCAGGCTATGTGGGTTACCGGCGAAAGCGCGGCGGCAAGGAACTTCGGAAGGCGAGTTTCGAGGGGTTCCTGTCTCTGGAGGTGTTCCACCAGTTGCAGGCGACGCGCCGTCGACGGACCAGATCATCGGGCGAGCCGTCGACCTATGAGATGTACGTCCTTAGCGGTGCGACGCGTGCGTTTTGTGGTGGCAAGGTGACGGCCCAGACCAAACGGCGACTGCGATGCAGGACGGCATCGCAGCATGGAGGATGCAGCGAACCATCAGTCGCCGCCGCGATCCTCGAAAGGTCGTTTGGTGCTTGGATAAAGAGCGCGCTCAACGCGGACGCTGAACTCCGGGGACTCACCGCAGCGCTTGTCCGGAAGACGCTCCGCCGAAACGGCGATGTGGCAAAGGCGTCACGCGTTCGCGCCGCAATGAAGCGGCTGACTGACGCATTCACTTGGGGTGGGTAGAGGAAGACGACTACCGCCGACAACTGGAGGACATGCGCGGGCAACTCGCCATTGCCGACCAACTGCCGGAGGAGAAACGCGGCTTGGAAGCGACTCGCCTTGCTCAAGACATCCCGACCGCTTGGGACAATGCGACGCCGGAGCAACGTCGACGCATGGTGTGGGCTGTCTTCAACCGAATCCGCATCGGCGACAAGTCGGTCGCCGCAGTACGACCGCGACCGGAGACCGCGCCGCTGCTCGCTGCTGCGGTTCGACGCCGCGGTCCCGACCGGATTCGAACCGGCGATCTCGTCCTTGACAGGGACGTATGCTAGGCCGCTGCACCACGGGACCATGCGCTGCGGAAGCGCTTTTGTGCTCCCTCGCGCCTCACCATTCTGACAGAGACGAAAAAAGAGGCGGCGAGTGCGCTTCCTTTCACTCGCCGCCTCTGCCGGTGTGGCCTACGTCAGTCGCTAGCTCGTCGCCAGGGCCGCCTCTCCGAGCCGGATGCGCTTCGTCACCTCGTTGGTCAATCGGCTGGTCTTTGCTAGCCCCGCGAGCGTGAAGTCGAGTCCCGCTTCCTGGAGCTCCTCGTATCCGAGCCCCCGATAGAGCCGCTTGCCGGCCACGAAGCACATCTCGTCATACAAGACCGGCCAATCCGCGCCTTTGCGCTCGAAGCAGAAGGCAATGAAATCGATCGCCACCTGGTCGACCTTTTGGTCTGGCACTCCGTCCCCTCTCCCAGATGCGACATGACGCATCATCCGCACCCTCTAACGAAGCGACAAGGGTTTTCGTCCACCTTCTTGTCCACAGGTTCATCCACAGGTGCGAAGCACGTTATCCACATGCCGTCGACAAACTCATGTCGTTTTCTTCGTCCTGCGGTCCGAGAAGCGACGTCGTTCGCGTGATCGCGCGCTCGCGCGGTCGAGCGCCGCGTCGCCGAACTTCTCGCGCACCGCATCGAGTGCGGCGTTGAGCCGGTTCACCCGCGCGTGATCGAACAGACCCAGCTGCCGTCCGATCTCGATACCGGAGGCGGTCACGCCGACCAGACGCACCGGACTGGTCCGACCAATGCGCCGATCCTCCGCCAGTGCGTCGCGTAGCAATTGACGCGCAGTGCCGAAGATCTTGAGGTCGTCGTCCGTGGGCTCTGCCAGCGTGCGCTGGCGCGTGCGCGTTTCGAACGGCGCGACGCGCAGCTGGAGCGTGATGGTCCGGCCGCGAAGCTGCTGGCCGCGCAGGCGGCGACCCACGCCCTCGGACAGCGCCAGCAGCATCGACTCGATGGTCGCGCTGTCCAACGTGTTCCGGTCGAAGGTGTGTGAGTGCCCGACCGACTTCGGTGTCCGGCCATCGCCCACGACCACCCCTTCGTCGATACCGTGGGCGCGCTCCCAGATGTGGCGTCCGTGCTCACCCATGCGCGTTTCGAGAACGCTCACATCCATCGCCGCGAGGTCCGCGATCGTGCGCAGGCCCCAGCCTTCCAGTACTTCTCTGGTCTTGGGTCCGACCCCCCACAGCCGGCTCAGCTCGAGCGGGGCCAGGAACGCTTCCTCGCCGCCGGCGGGCACGATCACGAGCCCGTCGGGCTTCCGCAGGTCGGAGCCGATCTTCGCGCAGAGCTTGTTCGTGGCGACACCGACCGATAACACGAGGCCGAGCTGCTCGCGGGTATCGCGCTTGAGCTCCCGCGCGATGTTCGCGGGGCCGCCGAACAGATGCTCGGTCGCCGTCACGTCGAGGAACGCTTCGTCGAGCGAGATCGGCTCGACCAGTGGCGTTCGCTCCGCGAAGAGCGCCATGACGGCATCGGACGCCACCTCGTACTTCTGACCGTCGCCCGGCACGAAGATGCCGTCGGGGCAGAGGCGGCTGGCGGTCTGGAGCGGCATCGCCGAGTGGACGCCGAACGCGCGCGCTTCATACGAAGCCGCGGCGACGACGCCGCGGTCGCCCGGTCCACCGCCGACGATCACCGGCTTGCCCCGGTACTCCGGGTGATCGCGCTGCTCGACCGACGCGTAGAAGGCGTCGAGGTCGCAGTGCAGGATCGCGCGGCGTTCGGAAACGTCCACGGTCATCCGATACGGGCCCCACGTGTTTTCGCGTCCGGCGCCAAGAAGCTGGCGAGCGCCTCGCCCTCGGCGACCGCGGCCGCGCGATCGGCGCGCGCGAGCCTGCCGAAGGGCCGGATGCTCACGACCGCGTCGGCCTTGGTCGTAACGAGCGCCCAGGTGCCCGCCGCGACGCCGTCGACGAGGAAGACCGCCTCGACGATCGCGTTCTTCGAATACACCGCGGCGCGATGCTTGGCGGCGATAACGCGTTCGCGGTGCTCGTAGCCGATGAGCAGCTCGTCGTAGCGGGGGAGAAAGCGCACCGGGGCCCGCGTGTCCGGTGACGGCCGCGGGGCGCGCGGCAGGTCGAACAGCGCGCGACCCTGCTCATCTGTGAAACGCCGTAGCGAAGGCGCGAGGGCCGCGAGCACCGGTCGGATGCGCGCCGGGACCTGGCCGGCGAACTGCGCGATGTCCGCGAGGCTCGCCGGTCCGAACGCGCCGAGATACCTGTTGATGAGGAGGCGGAGCGCGTCTTCCTCCGCGGGACGGGATCCGCCGTCGATCCAGTGGCGCGCGGCGACGTAGGGCGCGTCAGTGCCGCCGTACCTCCAGTGGCCGCCCGGCGGGGCGGAGACGAGATCGGCATGGGCGCTCACGAAGCGCCAGATCAGCCACTTGTACGGGCCGCCGAAGGAGCCGAGGCGCTCGGTCAGGTGGGAGACGACGTCCTCCTTCGCGCGCGGCTCACGCGCGAAGGCGACGGCGAGCTTCGCGACCGCCTGTGGGTCGACGCCTTGGCCGACCTGAAGCCGGTTCCACGCGCCTCGCTGGAGATCCTGGGTCGCGACCGCGTACGCGTAGAAGTCGCGCGCGCTGACGAGATGCAGGGTGCCGCGCATGAGCCGCGCGCGGATCACGGTGTGCTTCTTCTCGATCGCGCCCCACAGGCGCTCGCGTTCGAAGTCTTTGAGGCGCGACCAGAGCGCGATGTACGGCGACGGCGCCCACTGCGCCTGCAGCGCCGCGAGCCGCTCGATCGCGGTCCCGACCGGCAGCGCTGCGCGCTCGAGAAGCATCTGGCGCGCGAGCGTCGCGCGATTCAGCTCTCGCAGTGTGAGCACCCGCGCGCCTGCCGCGGGACGCGGGGTCATGCCTTGACCCCGTGCGTCTTCGAATCGGGGTAGTAGAAGCGCACCAGGCGCTCGCCTTCGTCGACGAGCGCGGCTCTGTCGGTCTTCGCCAGTCGTTCGAACGGCAGCAGCTCGAGGACGGCCTGCTTCGGCGTCGCCGCGATCTTCCAGCGACCCGCGACGAACCCGTCCACCAGGAAGGTCGTCCAGACCTCGGCCGCGAAGATGACTTGCTTCTTGTACGCGGCGGGCAGGATCCGGGTCCGCTCGGCGGCGTCGTGGCCGAGGATCGCCGCATCGAATCGCGCGAGGAACCTGACGGGCGCGACTGTTTCCGCGGGCGGGCGTGGTGCTTTCGGCAGATCGACGAGCTCGCGTCCTCCCTCGTCGCGGAAACGCCGCAGATCCTTGATGCGTTCGACCGCCGCGCACAGCGCTGGGACTCGGCAGCCGCTCCAGCTCGCCAGATCGCGCACGCTCGATGGACCGAATGTGGCGAGGTAGCGGCGCGCGACGAGGTCGAACGCGGCGTCGGGCTTCGGCGCTTTGCGCAGGCGCGCCGGCGGCGCCACGAAGCGGGCGAGCTGCCGGTATTCCCAATGCGCGCCGCTCTTCTCCCAGACGATCCCGCTCGCGGTGACCGCGGCCCAGAGATACCAGTTGCGGAGGCGCTCCTCCTTGGGCGCGTCGCGCGCGATGAACTCGCGGATCTCCTCGCGCGAGCGAGGCGTCTTCCCCGCGAACGCGAAGACCTTGTCGTGGATGTCCTTGAGCGCGGCCAGGTCGGGGCCGCCGGGTGGCCGCCACGCGGCGAACCGGCCATCCAGGGTGGTCAGCGCGTATGCGGCGTACTCCTTCGCGCTCACGAGATGGAGCGTGGCGCGCATGAGGGTCGCCTTGATCACGAGTCCCTTGTCGATCGGAGCGGTGAGGTCCTCGCGCTTGAATGCCGCGAGCCTCGTCCACAGCGCGACGTATGGCGACGGCGCCCACTGTCCCTGAAGACAGGCCAGCCGTTCGATGGCGTCGATCGCACCGACGCGCTGACGTGTGAGGAGCATCTGCCGCGCGAGCAGCGCGCGGTTGAGCTCGCGGAGTGTGAGGAGGGGAAGATCGGTCTTTGCGGGCATCGCCAGAGGTTAGGCCAGCCGGCGAATGACCCCGATGACTTTCCCTTGGATCTGGATGTCGCGCGTGTAGATCGGCTGCATCGTGCCGTTGGCGGGCTGCAGCCGCACGCGATCCTTCTCCTTGAAGAAGCGCTTCAGCGTCGCGCGGTTGTCTTCGAGTAGCGCAACGATGATGTCGCCGTCCCGGGCGGTGTTCTGCTGCTGAACGACGACGAAGTCTCCGTCGTCGATGTGGTCGTCGATCATCGATTTGCCGCGGACGCGCAGGACGAACGTGTCGCGACCGCGCCCGGCGAGCTCGCCGGGGATGGACATCGTTTCGGTCTTGTCTTCCAGCGCGTAGATCGGCTCGCCGGCGGCGATCTCGCCGATGATCGGCGCGGAGACGACGCGCCCGCCGAAAGCGCCAGGGATCGCGAGCGCTCGCGACCGCGTTGCGTCCTTGGTGAGGCGGCCTTCCTTTTCGAGCTTGGTCAGGTGGTGATGGACCGCCGACGTCGAGGCGAGCCCGACGGCCTCGGCGATCTCCCGCACCGTCGGCGGATAGCCCCGCTCGGCGATGCCCTCGCGGATGAAGGCGAGGATCCGCTCGGCGCGCTGCTGGTCTTGCTTCGTCACGCTTGGACCATACCGAACGTATGTTCACCTGTCAAGCGCCGAGCCCCTTGGGCGCCGCGCGGCTCGGCTGCCCGCCTGCCGTCGGTATTCTCCGGGGGTGCCCATCGATACCGCGGTCGTGTTCGAGTACGCGACACGGACGTTCTGGGCTCTGCTCGTCGTCGTGGTCACCCTGCTGTTCGCCCGAGTGGTGCGGCGGACGACCATGCGCGCGCTCACGCGCGGCCGGGCCCAGGCCAACGTCACGATCCTGCTCGGCAATCTGGTCCAGGTCGCGATGCTCACGATCGGCGCCCTGCTGGTCATCGCGATCTACACCCGCGACGCATTCGGGTGGATCCTCGGGTCGTTCAGCGTCGTCGGCATCGTGCTGGGCCTGTCGTTGCAGGACATCCTCAAGAACTTCTTCGCCGGTATCTGGGTGCTCGTCGAGCGGCCATTCCGCATCGGCGACACGATCGAGGTGGGCGGCTACAGCGGCGTGGTGGAGGAGATCACGTTCCGCACGACGCTCCTCCGGACGCCGGACGCGCAGCAGGTGATCGTGCCGAACGGCACGTTCATGACCGGTTCCGTCGTGAACCTCACGCGTTTCCCGACGCGGCGCGCGAGCCTATGGCTCGTTGTCGATGATCAGGACAAGCCGATCGCGGCGGATGACATCCGCGCTGCGCTCCGCGATGCTCCGGCGGTAGCAAAGGAGCCGCCGCCGAGCGTCGAGCTGCGGAGCGTCACCGGTGGCAAGGCCCGTTACCTGGTCACGTTCTGGACGGCCGAGCGTGATGCGGCGGTCTCCGCGGCCGTCGCAGCGCTGCGGGCACGATTCCCGCAGGGAGAGGTGCATGGCTAATACATTCCGCCCACCCCGCGACCCCAAAGAGGCTCTCGAGATGATGCGCAGGATGCCGTCGTACGCGCGCCTGATCTGGGCTCTTGCGCGCGATCCCCGCGTGCCGACCCAGCAGAAGCTCGTCCTCGGCGCGATCGCCGGCTACCTGGTGTTCCCGATCGACATCATCCCGGACTTCATCCCAGTGATCGGGCAGCTCGAC
The DNA here is from genome assembly GCA_039934015.1 of Chloroflexota bacterium. Taxonomy (GTDB): domain Bacteria; phylum Chloroflexota; class Limnocylindria; order P2-11E; family P2-11E; genus CF-39. Next base: position 7,307 of record JBDTMY010000086.1, read on the forward strand.
GATCTCGGCGTGCTCATCTTCGGGCTCGACTTCTTCATCCGCAACGCGCCGAAAGAGGTCGTCGAGGAGCACATGGGACGCATCGCGCGGAACGACGACGATCTGAAGCGCGATCTCGAGCGCGCTCAGGGCATGCTTGCGAGCCGAGCAAGCGGGCTTCGCGCTACATTGGACCGGATCTTGTCACGCGACCGCGAAGGAGATAGCTCATGAGCGACCGAGACTCGGGCAGCGTGTTCGATGTCGTCGAGGCGCTGCTCGCGATCATCGGCGCGCTTACCGTGATGGGCGTTGTCGCCGTGGCCGCATCGGTCCTCGCGTGGGAGATGGAGCTCCGAAAGAGCGAGCAGGACGGCTCGCTCGCGGAGACCACTCAGCCAAGCAGCTAGCGCGGGCTCGTGCGCGTCATCCTCAGGCGCGAAGTCGCCGGACTCGGCCGCCCGGGTGACGTGAAGGATGTCGCCGATGGCTACGCGCAGAACTTTCTCTTGCCGCGCGGGCTCGCGGTCGAGGCGACAGCAGGCGAGATGAAGGTCCTGGCGCGGGCACGCGACGCGAAGCGCGCCAAGCAGGACCGCGCGCACGCCGACGCCGAGGACCTCGCGAAGCGAGTTGCCGAGACGACGCTCGTCTTCCGTCTCAAATCCGGAGAGCAGGGCAAGACGTTCGGATCGGTGACGAGCAAGGACATCGCCGACGCGCTGCAGCGCGAGCACAAAGTGGACTTCGACAAGACGAAGGTGCATCTGCCGGAGCCGCTCAAGACCCTCGGAGTGCACAAGGTCGAGCTCCGCCTGCTCACGGATGTCCGCCCGATGGTCACCGTCGCGATCGAGCCGGAGCGCTAACCGCCCGTCAGGGCTTGCGCAGCTGTGTCCACCAGAGCATCGCGGCAGCGATCACGAACATGACTCCGAGCAGCATGAACGCGTCGGACGAGGACACGTCTCTAGTTTGCTCCGCCCTCCCGCATCCACGGCGTGATCGTCAGGCCGACGAGCAGTCCTTCGGGGCTCAGGAGTCGCGCGACGGTCTGCCCCCACGGCTCGGTTCGCGGTCCGACCAGCAGCCGGTAGCCCTTCGCGCGAAGCTCCTCGACCGCCGTCTCGACGTTTTCGACGTCGAATTCGATACCGCCCTGCGGTACCGGGACATCTTTCGGCCACTCCCGAGCTCCGAAGCAGGATTCGGCGGCGTCGGCGAGCGTCCAGAGGCCGAAGTGCTTCACACCCGGCAGGTCGTCGGTCGCGACGTAGTCGCCCTCGGGCAGCGGGAGACCGAGCGCGTCGCGGTAGAAGCGCGCCGACTCCTCGAGATCTCGCACGATCGGACCGAACCCCGCGACGAAGAGGACTTTCATCAGATGTCGGCCCGAGTCTCGCCCAGATCGCGGAAACGCGTGAGCTCCGACTGGAAGTGCAGGTCGAAGTCGCCGGTCGGGCCGTTGCGGTGCTTGGCGAGCTTGAGGCGCACCACGCTCTCGTCGCGGTCTTTGCGATCCTTCTGCCAGAGGAAGAGAACGAGATCGGCGTCCGCCTCTATCGCACCACTCTCTCTCAGATCCGAAAGCATCGGCTCGGTGCCGCGTGTCTCGATCTGACGCGACAGCTGCGAGATGGCGACGAGCGGGACTTCCAGCTCGCGCGCGATCGACTTGAGCGCTCGCGTGATGACCGCGACCTCCTGCACGCGGCCCTCGTCGTTGCCGCCCGCACCTTCGATGAGCTGCAGGTAGTCGACGATCACGAGGTCGAGTCCGCGGTCGGCCTGCAGCCGGCGCGACTTCGCGAGGATGTCCGTCACCGTCAGGCGGCTCGACTCCTCGATGAAGATCGGCGCGCGCTGGAGCTGGTTCGACGCGAAGTTGATCGCCTCGAATTCCTTCTCGGAGAGACGGCCGCGGCGCATGCGGTTGCCGTCGATCTCCGCCGTCATCGAGATGAGCCGCTGAACGACCTGTAGCTCGGTCATCTCGAGCGAGAACACCGCGCAGGTCTTGCCCGCGGCGACCGCGGCGTGCCACACGATGTTCAGCGCGAGGCTCGTCTTTCCGAGGCCCGGACGTCCACCGATGATGATGAGGTCGGAGGGCTGGAATCCTCCGGTCTTCGCGTCGAGATGCTCGAAGCCGGTCGGCACTCCCTGTTGCTGGTCGTCGCTGCGCGCGGAGATCTGGTCGGCGAAGCGGCGGAGCGCGATCTCGAGCGGGACCACGTCGCGGTGCAGGCTCGACTCGCTCACCGCGAAGAGCAGCTCCTGAGCATCGCTGACGGCGCTCTCGGCGTCCTCGCGGGTCAGCGCGAGGTGGGCGATCTCGTTCGCGGCCTGGATGAGGCGGCGCAGCAGCGCGGTGCGCTCGACGATCGCCGCATATGCCTCGGCGTGCGCGACGGTCGGCACGTTCTGCATGAGGCCGACGAGGAACTGCGCGCCGCCGACCTCGTCAAGCTCATTGCGGGCGGCGAGCTCCGCCTGCACCGTCTGGAAACCAAGCGCGTCGCCGCGTTCGGCCACACGCTCGACCGCGCCGAGGATGAGTCGATGCTGCTCGCGTGAGAGCGAGGCCGGCGCGATGCGGCCCCGGACGACGTTCTCGAACACCGCGGGGTCGATGAGGACCGCGCCGAGCAGCGATGCCTCGGCCTCGGGATTTTCGGGTGGCGGCTTGGGTGCGTTGCGATCGGTGCCGACGTCGACGGTCATACGGGCATCCCCTCGTCGGCCGCTTTACTGAAGAACTTGGCCTGCTCGGCCGCGAAGAGCAGCGAGAAGATGCCGGTCGGGCCGTTGCGGTTCTTCGCGATGCTGCCGTGGATGAGCTTTGGCGCGCCGACGGCCGTGTCCTCTTTATCGCGCCACAGCATCAGGACGACGTCTGAATCCTGCTCGATTGCGCCCGATTCCCTCAAGGTCGACAGCTTCGGCTCCATTCCCGCATCGCCGGCGGCGCGCGACAGCTGCGAGAGACCGATGACCACGACATTGAGCTCGCGCGCGAGCGACTTGAGGTTCTTGGTGATCGTCGCGATCTCCTGCACGCGGTTCTCTTCATGCTCGCCCGTGCGCATGAGCTGGATGTAATCGACGATGATCACCTCGAGACGGTCGTGCGTGCTCGCGCGCCGCGCCTTCGTGCGCAGCTCCATGATCGAGATGCCCGGCGTGTCGTCGATGAGGATCGGCAGCCCTGCGAGCGATGACGCGGCCTCGGTGTCGAACACGTTGCCGGTGCGCAGGGCGAGCAGATCGGTGCGGCTGTTCATCGCGAGGAAGCGCGACACGATCTGCTTGGTGTCCATCTCGAGCGAGAACACGAGCGTGGGGTGGCCGCGCTTGGCCATGTTGAACGCCATCGCGAGCGCCAGGCTCGTCTTGCCGACCGAGGGGCGCGACGCGATGACGACGAGGTCGCCGGCGGAGAAGCCCTCGGTGTAGAAGTCGACCTCTTTGAAGCCGGAGGGGATGCCGCTGACCTCGTACGGGCGCTCCATCCGCTGGCTGAGGTGGTCGAAGTTCTCCTGAAGCGCGCCCTGGATGTGCCGGAGCTGCGTGTTCGCGGATTCGTCTCGCAGCGCGAAGATCCGCTGCTCGGCGCGATCGAGCGCGAGGGGTATGTCAGTCGGTTCGCCGTATGCGTCGGCCGCGACGGCCGTCGCCGCGCCGAGCAGGCGGCGCAGGATCGCGCGGTCACGAACGATGCGGGCATGCCGTTCGATCTCGACCGCGGTGGGCACCAGCTCGGTGAGCTCCCGCAGGTACGCCGCCCCACCGATGCGATCGAGCTCTTCACGGCGGGCGAGCTCGATCTGCACCGTGAGCGGATCGATGCGCTCGCGGCGCTCGAGGAGCGCCTGCACCGTGCCGTAGATGCGCTGATGCCGCGCGAGATAGAAGTCTTCTTTGTGAAGCAGGTCCGCGACTTTGAAGATGGCGTCGCGGTCGATGAGGAGGCTGCCGAGCACTTGCTGCTCGGCCGACTCGTCGTAGGGAAGCTGTCTCTCTGAGCCAGCGGAGACTGTCATGGCAGACTGGTCATGATAGAACGGGCGTTCACAATCAAACGAGACCCCGAGTTTTCATTAGGGATTCGCGAAGAACGTCGGCACCACCCTGAGCCGTAGAGTCCTTGTGACTCCCCTTCGCGACCACCACCGTCGCCTACGCGTCAATGGGCTGTGGGGGTTATCCACCCCCCGTCCACGTGGATAAGTGGACAACGAGGAGACCGAATGCGAGTTCTTGTCACCGGCGGCGCCGGATTCATTGGCAGCACGATCGTCGACGCGCTCAAGGCGCGCGGCGATGTCGTGGTCGTCGTGGACGATATCTCCACCGGGGACCGCGCAAATCTCGCGCCTGACATCGCGCTCCGCGTCGCGGACGTGTCGGATCCGAACGCGCTCCACGCGGCGCTGCGCGGCGAAGGCTTTGACGCCATCGTGCACTGCGCCTCGAAGACCAAGGTCGTCGAGTCCATGGCGAAGCCCGACCTCTATCGACGCGTGATCGTCGAAGGAACGCGCAACGTCGTCCGCGTGGCCGAAGAGGTCCACGCACAGATCCTCGTGAACATCTCGACCGGCGGTGCGATCTACGGCGAGACGAAGGTCTGCGCGAGCGAGGCCGTTCCGGTCGACGCCGCGTCGAATTACGGGAAGTTCAAGGCCGAGGCCGAAAAGGTCGTGGCCGCGGCGCACGTCCCGAACATCACGCTGCGCCTCGCGAACGTCTACGGGCCACGCCAGCGCCAGGATCTCGAAGGCGGCGTCGTCGCCATCTTCCTCGGACGATGGAAGCGTGGCGAGCAGCTGACGGTCTTCGGCGACGGCAACGCGCAGCGCGACTACATCTACGTCGGCGATGTCGCCGACGCGGTCCTCTCTTCCTTCGCCGGCGAATGGAAGGGCGTCTACAACATCGGCACAGGTGTCGCGACGAGCGTGAACGACCTCATCGCCGCGCTCAGCACGACCCTGGGACCGCCGCCCGGCATCACGAAGGCGCCCGAGCGTCCAGGAGAGCTCCAACGCTCGTGCGTCGACTCCGCGAGGGCTATTCGCGACGGCCTGTGGACGCCGAGCACCTCGCTCGTCGAAGGCTTACGCCGGA
>JBDTMY010000087.1:0-4323 GCA_039934015.1 Chloroflexota bacterium
GAAACACGTGATCTGTTCTACGGGACGGTCCAAGCGCTATCGCAGGCGATCGACGCGAAGGATGGCTTCACCCGTGGCCACGCGGACCGCGTCTCCCGTATCGCGGGCGCGATCGCCCGCGAGCTCGGGATCGCCGAGCGGGAGATAGAGCAGATCGAGCTCGCCGGGCTTCTGCACGACATCGGCAAGATCGGGATCGAGGATCGCATCCTGATGAAGCCGTCGCGTCTCGACCCCGACGAGCAGGAGCTCATGCGGCGCCACCCCATCTACGGCGCATCGATCCTCGAGCCGTCGGCGGCGCTCCGTCCCTTGGTGCCGATCGTCCTTGCCCACCACGAGAATTTCGACGGCAGCGGATACCCCCAGGGTCTGAAGGGCGAGGAGATCCCGCTCGGATCGCGGATCCTCATCGTCGCCGACACATACGAGGCGATGACCTCGGACCGCATCTATCGCAAAGCACCCGGACACGACCGCGCGATCGAGCAGCTCAATCGCTACAAGGGAACGCAGTTCGATCCGGTCATCGTCCGGGCGCTGCAGACCTGCCTCCAGCGGCGCGGGCCGGCAGCCTTCGAAGTGAGCGATCTGCCGCCGATCAACTACGAGACGCTGGCGGAGCTCCGACGGCGACTCGCGCGCGAGCCGCTCGTGCGCGACGCGCATGCTAGCTAGCGGTGTAATCGCAGGGATCGCGGCCGGCATCGCATTCGGCGGCGATTGGCGCCGTCTCAGCACCTTCACCCTCTACCTCTGGCCGCTGCTGGCCATCGGCGCGGGCCTCCGGATCGTCGGCTACCTGGTCCCCGCGTCCCCTCTCGTCGTCTACTTCGTCGGACTCCTGTGCATCGCGGTCGTGGCAGCGAGGAATTGGCGTCTGCCAGGCGCGGCGCTCATCTCGGTCGGAACGTTCTCCAATGTGGTCGTCGTCGCGCTGAACGGGGGCATGCCCGTCGATATGACGGTCGCCGCCGCGATCGGGGCGTTGCCACCGGAGAATGGCCTTCACATCGCGCTCGGACCCGGGGCCACCTTTCCGTTCCTCGCCGATATCATCCCGGTCGGCATCGCGCGCTCGATGTACAGCGTCGGCGATTTTCTCATCGCGTTCGGCGGCTTCCTTATCCCGTTCCTGTGGCTGCAGGCGGCGCCGGAGGAGGTCGCCTCCAGGCAGGAGCTGCGCTCGACCAACTTCGCGCTGTTCTGGCTCGCTCAGGTCATCAGCCGCTTTGGCGACCCGATCACGCTCATCGCACTTACTTTCGTCACCTACCGCGCGACAGGCTCCGCGCTGCTCACGGCGCTGGCCGTGGTGATCACGAGCATCCCCTACGCACTGTTCTCGTTGTTCGGCGGCGCGATCGCCGATGCGCTGGGCGCCCGCCGCGCCATGCTCTGGTGCGACGTCCTGCGCGTCTTTCTCATCGGCGCCGTGCCGCTTCTCCTCGCTGCCGGCGCTCCGCTCGCGGTCGCCTTCTTCCTCGTTTTCTTGTCGGGGATCTGCGGCGCGATCTTCAATCCAGCGCGCGTCGCCATCGTGCCTGCGCTTCTCACGCCCGAGCGGCTGCCAGCTGGCAACTCGCTCGTGTACGGGTCGGATCGCGCGGTCGAGATCGGTGGAGCGCTCGCCGCCGGTGTCCTCGTCGCGACCTTCGGCGAGGGCGCCTTCTACGCGGACGCGTTGACGTTCGCGCTGGCGGCGTTGCTGCTGTCCCGCGTCGTCATCACCGAGACGAGCCGCCCGGTCACGCTCGGCCGGGTTTGGCAGGACGGTCTGGAAGGCTTGCGCTTCGTGCGCCGCACCGCCGTGGTGTGGTCGAACACGGTCTTCTCGCTCGCGGCGCAGATGGCGCTACCGGTCGTCAACGGCCTCACGCCGGTACTCATCATCCGCCGATTCGCCGGTGGCGATGCGATCGCGGGAGCGGCGCTCTTCGGCGGCGCGGAAGCCGCGCTCGCTTTCGGCGCGGTCCTGGGCAGCGCGTTCTTCCCCCGCTTCATGGCGCGCTACCGGAAGGGGCACCTACTGATCGCGGGCTTCGCGGCGTGGGGCACGGTCGCGGGACTGATCGCCATCGCGCCGAGCTTCACCGTCGCGCTCGGTCTGTTCGGCCTCCTCGGTGCCGCCAACGTCATCTTCTACGTTCCGACTGTGACGATCCTGCAAGAGGCCACGCCGTCGGAGATCCGTGCCCGCGTCTTCGGCGCGCGCATCGCGCTGACCAATCTCAGTTGGCTACCGTTGATCTTCGTGAGCGGTGTGCTCGGTGACGCGATCGGCGTGCATGTCCTCATTGCTGTGGCGGGGCTTGTCACGGTCGCGACCGCCGTGATCGCATCCTTCATCCCGGCCATCCGCGACGTCGCGTAGACGGGCGCTTCCCGGACGCCTGTCCAAGCGGGCGGCGACTTGACATGTACGCTTGGCGGGACACAAGATGTCTGTCAACACCGGGGAGCGGGTCCAAGAGGCGTAACAGGGCTCCCATTGGGAAGGAACCGTACAGACAATGGCCCAGAAGTCGATCCTGGTCGCTGACGACGACGCTTCGATCCGTTCGCTTTTGAGGCAGTTACTCACCGATGAGGGCTACTCCATCACCGAAGCCGCCACCGGGACGGAGGTCGTTGCGCAGGTCACCGAGAGCTCTCCCGACCTCGTGATCATGGATGTCCGAATGCCGGAGCTCGATGGGATCGAAGCGCTGCCGAAGGTCCGGACCGCGTCACCCAAGACCTCCGTTCTGATCATGACCGCCTTCGGGTCCTCCAATGCCGCGATCAAGGCGATGGAGCTCGGCGCGTTCGACTACATCACCAAGCCGTTCGAGCTGGACAAGATCTCGCACACCGTGAAGCGCGCCTTCGATTACCAGGACCTCGCGCAAGAGGTCGAGGTGTTGCGCGACGAGATCAGCTCGCTCGTCCAGACCGAGCGCATCGTCGGCAACTCGCCGCCGATGCAGGAGGTCTACAAGACCGTCGGCAAGGTCGCGAAGGCGGACGCGACGGTCCTCATCACCGGCGAGAGCGGCACCGGTAAGGAGCTGGTCGCGGAGGCGCTCCACTACAACTCGAACAGGCGCAGCGGCCCGATGGTGAAGGTGTCGTGCGCCGCGCTGCCCGAGACCCTGCTCGAGGCCGAGCTGTTCGGTCACGAGAAGGGCTCCTTCACCGGCGCGATGACGATGCGCAAGGGTCGCTTCGAGCTCGCCGACAAGGGCACGGTCTTCCTCGACGAGATCGGAGAGATGAGCCTCGCGACGCAGACGAAGCTGCTGCGGGTGCTGCAGGAGCGCAAGATCGAGCGCGTCGGATCCTCGCTGCCGATCAAGGTCGACATCCGCATCATCTGCGCGACGAACAAGGATCTGCAGAAGCAGGTCGAGCAGAACAAGTTCCGCGACGACCTCTTCTACCGCCTCAACGTCATCAACATCCACATGCCGCCGCTGCGCGACCGCAAGGAAGACATCCCAGCTCTCGTCGAGCACTTCCTCGCGAAGCATCGGTACAGCGCCACGGCGCAGCCCGCGGCGATCAGCGAGGAAGCGCTGAAGCGCCTCACGGAATACGAATGGCCGGGGAACGTGCGTGAGCTCGAGAACGTCGTCGAGCGGGCGGTCGTCCTGTCGCGCGGCCAGATCATCACGAGCCGTGAGCTGCCGTTCGGCGAGCACGTGGATGGTGAGCCGGAGGGGGAGAACGAGGACGTCTCAGCGGAGCGCTCGTTCTTCAAGAAGTCCGTATCGCAGTTCGAGAAGGACCTGATCATGAAGGCGCTCAAGGATGCCGGCGGCAATCGTTCGAAGGCAGCGGAAATGCTGGGTATCTACCGGCGTCTGCTCTACGCGAAGATCAAAGAGTACGGACTCGAGGGCTTCCCGCCCAAGAGCCGCTAGCGAGGAGGTCACCGTGTTCGGACTCATCAACGCAGCGCTTCGCGCATTCGTCGTGGGTGCGGTCGTTGGCGTGCTGTTCGCGCCCCGCGCGGGCGTCGAGACGCGCCGCATGCTGAACGAGCGGATCGCCGCGATGATCAACCAGCTCCTCGAGATCGCCGCACTGCCGCCGATCGAGCCGACGCAGGCCGCCACGAACGGGCACACCGAGCGACCCGCCGTGAAGCGCGCCCGTTCCGCAGAAGGACCCGGTGCCCGCACGACGACCTAAGAGCGCGGCCGGCGTCATCCGACTGAGCGAGGCGACGGGCTCGTCGCCGAAGGGGTGGGAGGACGCGGTCAGCGCCGCGGTCAAGGCGAGCGACGTAAAGGCACCGATCGGCGTGGAGGTCTCGCGCCTCTGGGCGGAGTGGGAACG
>JBDTMY010000088.1:0-4123 GCA_039934015.1 Chloroflexota bacterium
CGCGTCCTGCTCGGCCTGCTGCCGCGCGACGCGGGCGAGATCCGCTGGAACGGCGACCTCGTCGACGATCCGGCGACGTTCTTCGTGCCGCCGCGCTGCGCGTACGTGCCGCAGGTGCCGCGGCTCTTCAGCGACTCGCTGAAGGCGAACATCCTGCTCGGCATCGGCGCCGTCGAGTCACGTGTCGTGAGCGCGGTGCGCGCGGCGGTGCTCGAACAGGATGTCGCCGGGCTCACCCATGGTCTCGAGACATTGGTCGGCTCGCGCGGCGTGCGCCTGTCCGGCGGTCAGGTGCAGCGCGCCGCCGCGGCACGCGCGTTCGTGCGGCGCTCGGAGCTGCTCGTCGTCGACGACCTCTCGAGCGCCCTCGACGTCGAGACGGAGCGGGTGCTGTGGGAGCGGCTGCTCAACGGGCCGGAGTCGGGCGAGCGCGCGACGACGATCCTCGCGGTGTCGCACCGCCGGCCGGCGCTGCGGCGTGCGGACCACGTCATCGTGTTGAAGGACGGGCGCGTCGAGGCGCAGGGCACGCTGGACGATCTGCTCACCCGCTCTGACGAGATGCGCCGACTCTGGGAGGATGAGTCGATCTCGTCCACGTAAGGACGGGAGGTGGCGCGGCGATCGTCGCGCTACCGAAGGGCGGATAAGACTGAAGGTCGTCATCCCGGGCGGGTCGGGCCAGATCGGGACGCTCCTCGCCGAACACTTCACAAAGGGCGGCCACGACGTCGTGGTGCTGAGCCGCGCACCGGGCGCCGCACCCTGGCGGGTCGTCGCGTGGGACGGCGCGAGCGTCGGCGATTGGGCGAGAGAGATCGACGGGGCCGACGTGGTCATCAACCTCGCGGGCCGGAGCGTGAACTGCCGATACACGGCGAAGAATCGCGCCGAGATCCTCGAGTCGCGCGTCCTTTCGACCCGCGCGGTGGGCGCGGCGATCGCGAAGAGCGCGCGGCCACCTCGCGCGTGGCTGCAGGCGAGCACGGCGACGCTGTACGCCCACCGCTATGACGCGGCGAACGACGAGCGTGCCGGCATCGTCGGCGGAAACGAACCGAACGCGCCGGACACATGGAAGTTCAGCATCCGCGTCGCGCAGGCGTGGGAAGCCGCACTAGAGGAAGCCACGGTCACCTCGACGCGCAAGGTCGCGCTGCGGTCCGCGATAACGATGGTCCCGAAAGAGGGCGGCGCCTTCGCGACGCTGCTGGGACTGGCGCGCCGGGGGCTCGGCGGGCGCGCCGGGGACGGCCGCCAGTACGTGTCGTGGATCCACGACACCGACTTCATAAAGGCGGTGCAATGGATCCTCGACCACGAGCGCCTGTCCGGAGTCGTCAATGTCGCTGCGCCGAGCCCACTCCCGCAGGAGGACTTCGCGAAAGCGATACGACGGGCGGCGGGCATTCGTGTTGGACTCCCCGCGATGAAGTGGATGCTCGAGATCGGGGCGGTATTCCTGAGGACCGAGACGGAGCTCATTCTCAAGAGCCGCCGGGTCGTTCCAACGCGTCTGCTCGAGACCGGGTTCGCCTTCACGTTCCCGACCTGGAACGAGGCTGCGTACGACCTCGTTCGTCGGTACGACTTCTCGAAATCAAGGTAGGAGGACCGCATGCCACTCGTTCGCATCGATCTTCGGCGCGGCAAGCCCGCCTCGTACCGGCGATCGGTCGCCGGCGCCGTGCACCGGGCGCTCGTCGAAACGGTCGACGTGCCGCAGGCCGACCGCTTCCAGGTGATCACGGAGCACGACAGCGACAGTCTCATCTACGACCCGAAATTCCTGGATATCGAGCGGGACGACGACGTCGTGTTCATCCAGATCACCTTCAGCGTCGGCCGCTCGGTCGAGAAGAAGCAGGCGCTCTACAAGCGCATCGCGGAGCTGCTCGAGCAGAACCCCGGCATCCGCCGCCAGAACGTGGTCATCCAGCTCACGGAAGTCGACCGCGCGAACTGGTCGTTCGGGAACGGCGAGGCGCAGTACGTCCCGAAGTGATCAGAGGAAGTTGAAGAGCTGGGGCAGCCGCGCGAACTGACCGGAGACGAGCACGAGCCCCATGACGATCACGAGGATCCCACCGGCGAGGTTGAGCGGGCGGATCGCGCGCGCGAGCGCGCGTGTCACACGCTGCGTCCCGCCGATACCGGCGGCGATGACGAGGAACGGCACGCCGAGCCCGAGCGCGTAGGCCAGCAGCAGCACCGCGCCGGACGCGAGGTCCTCGTCGAGCAGCAGGCTAAGGATCACGCCGAGATACGGACCGACACACGGCGTGAAGCCGACCCCGAACGCGAGTCCGATGAGGAACGAGCGCGGGAGTCCGGTCGTGCGGCCCTCCAGGCGCAGGTCGAGCTGGCGCATCAGGAACGGGATCGTGATGAGGCCGACCATGTGCATCCCCAGCACGATCAGAAGGATGCCGCCGACGCGCTGCAGCCAGTAGACAAGCTCGCCCGCGAGCGCTCCGACCAGCGCGATCGCGACCCAGAGCAGCGTGAACACGACGCTGAAGCCGATCACGAAGGCAAGCGCGTGCGCCACCGTACGCATGCGCTGCGTTCCCGCGAGCGCGGCCTCGCCGGCCATGTTCACGAGGAAGGCCGGCACCAGGGGGAGCACACAGGGGGACAGGAAGGAGAGGATGCCGGCGCCGAACGCGATCGCGACATTCACGCGGCTAGCGTATCTTCGAATGAGCGCTGACTACGGGGAGATGTGGGATGGCAACAGCGAAGGCGAAGGCCAGTGGCGACGGCACCAAAGCGAAGCCGTGGAAGCTCAAGACACCACCGGGCACGTCCGAGTACCAGATGTACCGCGCGGATGACGCGGATCCGCCGGCCATCGTGTGCGTGGTCGGCACGACGGAGCTCCGCTATCACGCACGCGCGATCGATGACCTGCACGCGATGCTGAAGCAGCACGGCGACTGGATGCCGCTCGGCAGCGCGGATGAGCAGAAGCCCGTGACCGACGGCACGGTGGAGGCGTGGGGCCGATCGCCGAAGAACCCGGTCAAGGGCTGGTACGGACTGAAGAAGGGACTTCGCGGACGCTTCGGGATGTACCTTCCGCCGCTGCTCGAGGCGCTGGGTCTCGCTGAGCTCACGCACGACGCGAAGAACAACCGCATGAGGGCGATCTGATCTAGGGATCGCCCGCCGCGAGCACGGCGAGGTAGTGCACGAGCTGCCAGCGCTGGCGATCGGTCAGCACTGACCCCCAGGCGGGCATCGCGCTGTTCGGCATTCCTCGGCTGATCATGAAGAAGAGCTCGCCGGCGGTGTGCTGCGGGACGTGCAGGACGAGATCAGCGGGCTTCGGATCGAGCGTTGACGCCAGTGGCCCGTTGCCTCGGCCGCGATCGCCGTGACACGCGACGCAGTGCTCGCGGAACAGCGCGCGCCCTGACGCGACGGCGACCTCGGTGACCGGCTCGGGGTCACGCAGCGTGTACGCGCGATCCAAACCCTGCGTCCAGTCGAGCTGCACGAACGCGAACACACCGGCGGCGAGGGCGACCGCCGCCACGATGGCCGCGAGCGGCCACCAGACCGCCGACCCGGTCCGACGCTTGTCGCTTATCCCGCGAGCGTACGTGCGAGCGCGCGGCGGCGATCGACGTAGGCGCCCAGGATCGTGATGACCACGACCATCGCGCCAATGACGAGCGCCGGCTGCTGGACCAGGTCGAGGAGGCCGGCGACAGCCCGGTCGGTCGCGGCGGGGACGCTCGCCGGTGCGGGTGGTGCGGGCGCCGCTGTCACGCTGACCACCGGGACGTTCTGCGTGCCGACCGATGCCAGCGGCGTCTGATCCGCTGCGATGGCGAGCGTGCCCGCTCGGCCATCGAGCGGAACCGTGAAGTCGTAGAGCTGCCCACCGATGTCGACGCGCCCGCTGTGCGTCTTCTCGCCGTAGGCGTTGAATGTCCCGCTGTAGACCGCGATGCCGGGACCCTCGCTTCCCTTCCGGAGAAGTCCGACGTTCAGGCACTTCGTGCGGTTCCCGTCGACCTGCATGACGACCGCGGCTCCGGTCTCGGGAAAGACGAAGGATTCATCCGCCGATCGCGCCACGATCATCAGCGTCACGCCGGTCGTGGAACGGTCC
>JBDTMY010000089.1:0-3946 GCA_039934015.1 Chloroflexota bacterium
CCAATCGGCCTCGTAGCCACCCTCCTCGTAGGCGTCGTCCGTCGGTAGATAGGCGAGCCCCCCGTAGCCGTTCGCATATCCGCATACGAGGGTGTCGGGGAGCGGAGAGCGGTCCTTGATCGCACGGCCGATTTCCATGAACGGCTCGCCCTCGATCGCGAGGAGCGCGACCTGCCCGATTCGGATCCCCTGGATCTCGACCGGCACCTCGGTCATGCCGGCGTACTCGCGCGCGGCGTCCTTCGCCATCGTCGCTCGCTTCGTCTTCCAACGGAGCTCGCGCACGGCCTCGGTCGGCGCGCCCTGCGCTTCCTGCCGGCGCAGCTCGTCCTGCTGCTCCTCGGCGCGTGCGCGCATGACCTCGGGCGGACCCATGTCGCGCAGCGGCAACGTGACGTGGCGCGAGACGACGCGCACCCGGCCGTCCGGCTCGCCTTCGCTCTCGTCGACGTAGATGCTGAGCGGTGCTCCCGACTCCTGCACATGGTCAAGGCGTTCGCGCTTGGGCAGCGTCCGGATCTCGAGCGCCACGCGCGCGGCCTCGAGACCGAGGCGTTGCCCCGCGGTCCGGTAGTCCTGGGGCCGGCTGGAGAAGCTTTGCTCCGGATGCGAGTTGCCCGCGGCACCCTGGAGGAAGAGACAGGTCCCACCGAGCTCGCGCTCGACCGTGCGCCGGAGCGGACCGGGGTAGTCCGGCGTGATGAGGCGGTTCCCGAATGCCATGATCGTCGGGTGCGCCGCGTAGTTCACCAGCACGGCGATCGGCCGCTCGTCGAGGTCGTCGATGCGCACGACCTTCACCTCATGGTCGACGAAGCCCTCCCGGTTGCGGCCGATGACGGTGCGGCCCTCCGGCAGGCGGAGGCGGCGGTTCACGGCGACCGACGAAGTCCCGGATCCGGCGGCGATCCGCGCCGGACGCATCGCGCGTGCGGCGGACCAGATCGCGCCCGCGATCGAATGGCGCATCGACTCGACGTACGCGGGGATGAGCTCCGCGCCGCCCGCGGCCCAGCTCGGCGAGAGGCTCGGACCCGAATGGTTGTGCGTGCACGAGAGCAGGACGTGATCGACGGGGATGCCCGAGAGCTCGGCGGCGGCCTGGCGCATGGCGGAGGCCTGCTCGTGCGTGAGGAGGACGTGGTCGAGCTCCACGATCGCCACGGTCTCGCCGCCGTCGCTCGCGACGAGCGCGGTCGCCCAGAGCTCCATGTCAACGCCCTCGGCGCGGTCGTGGGTCGCGGCGCCCCACGGAAGGTGGGTGATCCCGACTGGCGGCGTGATGTCCGCGCGCGCTGTCCCCGCGCTCAGCTGGGCCGTCATTCGGTCATTGGCGGGAGCACCTGCGCCGCCTGATTCAGCGATGTCCAGCCGCCGTCCACAGACAAGGCCTGACCGGTCATGAAGCTCGCGCGCGGACCGGCGACGAACAGGATCCCCGCCGCGATCTCCGACGGAGTCGCGAGGCGATGCGCTGGGGAACGGAGCCGGGCCTGCTCGAGCAGCCGCACGTCCTCGGCCTCGTGCGCGCCCGCCCGTTCGTCGGGCTGCGGCCCCGGGATCACGAGGTTCACCCGGATGCCGAGCGCCGCGAGCTCGACGCCGAGAGCGCGCGTGAGTCCGGCGAGGCCCGCCATCGCCGCCGCGGCGGTCGACCGTCCCGGGTACGCATGCGTCGCGTCCACCGCGCCGACGAGAACGATCGAGCCTCCGCCTCTCGTGGACATCGCGCGCGCCACGGCCTGGCTCACGGCGAAGGCGCCCGCGAGCACGCGGTCCACGTCGTCGCGCCACGCGGCTGGATCGGCAGCGATCGCCGCCTCGCGCGATCTCGTGGTCGCGTAGCGGATCGCGATGTTGAGACCGCCGAGGCGCTCGACCGCCTCGTGCACCGCGCCGTCGCCGATGTCGGACACGACGCGCGCGCCGGCGGCGGTGAAGGCACGCGCCGTGGCTCGCTCCAGCTCGGACCCCGCGCCGAAGATCGCGACCGTGCGTCCGGCGAAGTCCGTCGACGCGGACGGCTCAGACACCGGCAAGCTGATCCAGTCCACCCCAGGCCAACCACCCACCGTCGATCGTGAGGACCGCCGCGTTCACGTAGCTCGCCTCGTCGCCGGCCAGGAAGAGCATCGCCTCCGCGATCTCCTCGGGGGTCGAGAAGCGGCGCATCGGCGCACGGTCCGTGTAGATGTCGCGGCGCGCGAGGCCCCGCGAGAAGATGTACTCGTTCAGCGGGGTCTCCACCTGACCAGGGCTGATGGCGTTCACGCGGACGTTGTGTCGCGCCCACTCGACGCCGAGGACCTGCGTGAGCGCGATCGCCCCCGCCTTCGCCGTCGTGTACGCGGCCCGCTCCGGCCAGCCGCCGACGCCGGACATCGAGCAGATGTTGACGATCCGACCGCTCCGCTGAGCGATCATCACGCGCCCGGCGATCTGGCTGCACGTGAACATGCCCTTCAGCATCACGCCGTGGACGCGATCCCACTCTTCTTCGGGTACGTTCTCGCTCGGACCACCTGCCGCGAGGCCGGCATTGTTCACGAGGATGTCGATCCGCCGGTGGCGCGCGACGAGGTCATCCGCCATCGCCTGGATCTGGGCCGACACGCGAACATCGACGTGGTACGCATGCACGGCGTGGCCCTCCGCCGAGAGCTCCGCGGCCGCCGCCGCGGCGGTCTCGGTGTTGATCTCCGCGAGCGCGACGAACGCGCCTGCCTGGGCGAGCCGCCTCGCGAACGCGAGGCCCATGCCCTGGCCGGCGCCGGTGACGATCGCCACCCGTCCCGCGAGTGGCCGGTCGGGCTCGGCCGCGTTCATCGCGCTCCCCCCCACGCGGGGATCAAGCCCGGAGGCGTGATGCCGAGCTCGAGGGCCGTGTGCACCCCCGGCGTGGCTGCGGCGATCGCTGGGATCGCATTGACGATGCGCCCGACGGTCCCGGCGACGGCGCCGATGCCCGGCGAGATCACCGCGCTCAGGTTCGTGGTGCCGGAGATCTCAACTCTGTCGAGAGGCGCGACGCCGGCCTCGTCGAGCGACACGCTTGCCGTCATCGTGAGGCGGAGCCACTCGGTCCCCTTCGTCCGGCCCGTCGCGACCTGCCTCACGCCGGCTGTCTGGCCCGCCTGAAGCTCCCCATCGAGGAGCTGTCGCGGTCCGATCGCGAGGATCGGCTGCGTCACGACAGATGTGTCGTCGACCGGGCGGCCGATCGCGTTGCCGATGAGGCGTAGGCTCTCGCGGAAGCCGAGGTGCCCAGCGATCGTGCCACGCGCAAGCTCGCGCTCGAACGCCTCGGGCGAGTACCCAACGCCGAGTGACGCGCGGACCGTCGGCCCGAACCCGGAGAGATCCACGGCGCGCTCGGCCTGGATGGACTTCACGTCCTGTGCGAGAGAGCTGAGGAGCAGCGGCCACACGTCGAGCAGGAATCCGGGATTGATCCCGATCGCGGTGATCCCGACGCCGTGCTTCTCCGCGAGCCCGAAGATCTCGCGTGCATCGGCGCCGTCGTCTGGCGTGATGTACGCGAGCTCTTCTGCCGTGCACCCGATCGCGCTCCCTGCCTCGGACGCGAGGCGCAGCTGCGGGAGCACCTCGTGCAGCCGCGAGCGCGTCGCGATGAGGACGACGTCGGGGCGTTGGTCGCGCAGAACGGCCGCGCCGTCGATGGACAACACGAGATCGGCGGGCGCATCCGCGATCAGCTCGCGCGCCGGCGTGCCGTGCAACTCGGGCCGCCGAACGACGGCGCCGACGATCCGCAGGCGCGGGCGGGTTTGCGCGAGACGCAGCACTCCTCCGCCGATAACGCCGACGCCGAACAGCACGACACGCAGCTCCTTCGCGGTCTGCGTCACGCGGCCGCTCCGACCGTCCAGGGGCACCGGTCCGAGAACGGTCATCGCATGCGCGCCGCCGTCGCGTTGAGTTTCCA
>JBDTMY010000090.1:0-7165 GCA_039934015.1 Chloroflexota bacterium
ACTTCTTCTTGCCCTTCTTGGCCTTCTTAGCAGCCTTCTTCTTCGCTGGCATTTGGGTTCACCTCCTTCCCACATTGCTTGCCCGACGGCTCAAAAGAGCCGCCGCTGCCTGCCCGCCAGACGACCTGTCTGGCTGGAGCGAGCGAGCCATTCCTCGAACTCTTTGCGGGGGATCCGCCAGACGCGACCCACGCGCACAGCTGGGATACGGGTCGGGTCGGGGTCTTCCACCGCGCCGAGTCGGCGCAGGATCGTGGTGGGGTGCACGCGGAGACGCCGCGCCACCTCGTCCGTGGTCAGATATTCGTCGTCCACTGCGGCTCCTGCGTTGGGGTGTTGAGTGAGCGTCACGTGCTACGACGCATTCTCACTGCACTGCCTGCATTGTCAAGCCCTCGGAACGTCCTCCTCATCACCCCGAGCGCGCGCCGGAGCTTGGCGCGATTCGCCGGATCGTTGAGCCAGCGCGATGCGCCGCTCGGATGCGGCAACGGGATGAGCACTCGCTGCCCATCGATGCGGCTCTTGCCGACGACATCACCGAGGGGCACGCGTCCCCAGAAGCGTTCGATCGCGAGGGTTCCGACCAGCAGCACGACGCGCGGCTGAACGAGCGCGAGCTCGGCTTCGAGCCATGGCGCGCACAGCTCGACCTCCGGGGGCGACGGACGTCGATCCCCCGCGCCGGTCGCGGCCTTGCCCGGAAAGCACTTCGTGATCGACGTGCGGTACGGGAGATGGGCTTCGTCGATGCCCGCGTCGGCGAGCCAGCGCCGCAGCTCGGCGCCCGCGCGTCCAGAGAATGGCAGTCCGGTCGTGATCTCCACGGCGCCGGGCGCCTGGCCGACGATCATCACCGGGTCGCTCGCCTTGCCCGCCAAGATCGGGAACGCGGTGGGCAGATAGCCCGCGCCGACACACTTCGTGCACGCGCGGATGCGCGCGTGAAGGAGCGCGAGCGCGCGTGCTTTCGAGTTCATCCCGCTGCGATCGAGGGCGCTCGCCGCGAATACACTGTGATCTCGCAGCGGGGTGTAGCGCAGCCTGGTAGCGCAACAGTCTGGGGGACTGTAGGTCCCGGGTTCAAATCCCGGCACCCCGACCGCAGCCTGCGCTGTCGCTCACGACGCCGGCGGGATCGGCTCCCCTTCCGGCGCAGCGAGGCCGAGAAAGTCGCGTGTGAAGTCGTACAGCTTCTCGCGGTCCTCGCGCAACGCCGGCCGCAGACCGTAGTGGTTGATGACGCGGATCTGCTGCGCGAGCCACTCAGACCAGCATTCCGCGCAGGTCCGCTGCTCGATCTCGTCGCCGATGGCGCCAGGCAGTACGCGACCCGCGCTCGCCCGCGTGTTGCCGCAGCGAGCGCACGTCACATCGGCCACCGTCAGCTTCGCACGCGACCCGCGCGCCCCAGCGGCGCGTACCGGAATGCCGCGCGCCCCACGACGTCGGCGATCGGCACGTCGCCGAAGTACCGGCTGTCCGTCGAATGATCGCGGCGATCTCCCATCACGGTGACCTCGCCGCCCTGCACCGCGGCGACACGCTTCAGCAGCAGCTGCTTCGCGTCACGCGGGTCGCGCAGGACCACGACCTCGCCGACGCGAGGCTGCCGGCGCGGCGGGAGAACGAAGAGCCAGTCTCCATCCCGCAGCGCCGGCTCCATGCTGTGGCCGGCAACGGCCACGCGCCAGGGTCCGCGTCTCACTTCTTCGTCGCGTAGAACATGTCACTGATCTCTTTGACCGCGGCCTGAAGCTCGGCGGCGGCGGCGGCATCGACGTTCTGCTTGTTCTTCGAGCAGAGCTTCGCCGCCTTCCAGAACGTGTCGTGGAGCTTCGGGAACTTCTCGAGGTGCTCCGGCTTGAAGTAGTCGCTCCAGAGGATCTCGAGCTCTTTCTTGCAGATCTGCGCGTGCTCTTCCTTGACCAGGGTCATGCGGACGAAGTTGCCACGCGTCGTGAAGTCGGTCGCGGCGGGCTGCAGGGCACTGATCTTCTCGACCATCTTGGCGACCGTGTCCGCGGCGACCTTCGCCGCCGTCGGGTCGTAGATGCCACAGGGAATGTCGCAGTGGGCGTGCGCGACGACAGAGGGCTTGAATAGACGATCGAACATAGACGACTCCTTGGACCTAACGGAGAGCTGCCCGGCCCGCGTGGGGCGGGCGCACGTCCAATGTACCCCGCGTGGCTCGCTAGGGCGCGACGTCGTCGAGCACGATGTCGACCTCGACCGCCCCGCTCGCGTCGATCTCCATCTCGCGACCGACGAGATTGCCGGGAAAGCGCGGTGGGAAGACGTCGACGTGGTACTTGCCGGGGACCACGACGACCTCGAACGCGCCGTTCCCATCGGTCGCCCCGGCGTGCTCGACCTCGCGCGGGTCGCCGAAGTTGAGGGTCGCGCCGACGGCCGGGAGCCCGCGCGCGTCCTTGATCGTGCCCTTCACGATCACGCCGCGCCTCACGACGAGATCGACGCGGATGTCGGCGCTGCCCAGGAACACCTCGTCGGCCTCGACCCAGTTGCGCTTGCGGTCGCGGTATTCGGCGATGTAACCGCTGCCCGTGGGCGGCACGACATTGATGATGTATGTCGACGGCCGCGTGGTCACCGTATAGCCGCCGTCGAAGCCGCTCGGCCGGCAGATGCGTCCGGTCGTGAATGCGGTATCGACGCAGACGAGGACATCCGGCACGGCCTCACCGGACTCGTTGCGCACCCGTCCTTGTATCTGCGGACCGCTTGGCAGCGTCAGGTTGAGCGTCGCATCGGCGCCGAGGTCGAACGGCGTCGCTTGAAATCCTTCGAGCACTCGGTCGTACCAGAGGCCCGTCGCTCGCACACGGTCCGGCGGCAACGCCCACACCCAGTAATCGCCGGGCGCGCGCAGGGCCGTGTACACGCCTCGCTTATCCGTGCGCTCGCATTGCCAGCCCACGGGAGCGGCAAGCGTTCGAAGGCAGACCTGCGCATCCTCGATCGTCGCTCCGCCGACGCGGACCGTGCCGCTCAGCACGACGCCGGGCTCGAGCGCGAGATCCACATCTGCGACATCCGCGGTGCGCGCGTCGAGGATGAGGGAGTCCTCTTCGAACGGCGTGCCGCCAGCCCACAGCGGAACGAGCTTCGCGCCGGCCGGCCCCGCGATGTCGACGCGGTACAGATCCGCTCGCGCTTCGATCGTGTATTTCCCATCGGCCCCTGAGCGCGCGCACACGATCTGGTCGCGCGTCACGGGGTGCGCACACGCCTGCGCGCGCGCGACCGCGGCGCCCCGTTCGTTGCGCACGAGGCCGCTGATCCGGATGCGCGCCGGCAGCCCGATCCACACCGCGGTATCCGTTCCGGTGACATCCAGCACGCGGTTGTCCGTCATCCAGCGCGCCGGGTCCGGCCCCTCGACACGCAGCAGATAGGTCGAGGGCGCGAGCGCGAACGCTGCAGTCCCATCCTTCGCGGTCTCGGTGCAGCGCTCAGCGCCGCGCGCGGTTGCCGCGCAAACACGCGCTCCCGGCAGCGGTGGGCCGGCGGCGTCGAGATCGGTGACGCCCGTCACGAGAACGCGCAGCGCCAGCTGAGAGACAGGCGTCGCGGCCGGTGACGGCGTCGGTACGGCCGACTCCGATGCGACGCACGCGGCGAGGAAGATCGGAACGAGGCGTACCGCGGCGGCGCCCAGGCGGCGAAAGCCCAGCTGCATCACGAGCCCCTAACGCTCAGCGTGATGAGGGAGAACGTGCTGCGCTGTCGTCGCGCCGCGCGGCGACCGTGCTCGTGATGAGCCGCGAGATCTCCGCCAGTGGGCCCGCGACCTCGTCACCCCGCTCGCGCTGCATGAGGTCGCGCAGCGCCTGGCGGATCGGCTTGCCTTCGGACAGCACCAGATGCGTTTGCTCGGTGATCGGCATGCTGACACCGGCGTCCTGCGCGGCGCGGTAGGTGGCTTCGGCGGTGGTGACCCCTTCCGCGACCTGCCCGCCAAGACGCTCGCGGATCTCGGCCAGCGCGAGCCCCTTCGCGAGCTGCTCCCCCACCGTGCGGTTCCGCGAGTGCTTGCTCATGCAGGTGGCGATGAGATCGCCGACGCCGGCGAGGCCGGCGACCGTGAGCGGGTTCGCCCCCTTGGCGAACGAGAACCTCGCGATCTCGGCGAGACCACGCGTGATGAACCCCGCCTTCGCGTTGTCGCCGTAGCCCATGCCGTCGATCGCACCGGCGCCGAGCGCGACGATGTTCTTGAGCGCGCCCCCCAGCTCGACGCCGACGACGTCGCTATCCGTGTACGCGCGGAACATCGGCGTCCCGACGAGCTCCTGGAAGTGCTTCGCGGTCTCGGCCGAGACCGATGCGATGACCGTCGCCGCCGGCAGGCCGGCGGCGATCTCGCGGCTGATGTTCGGACCGGAGAGCACGGCCACGCGCTCGTTGCCGACGACCTCCGCCCACAGCTCGCTCATCCGCTGGCCCTCTTCGGCGAGCCCCTTCGTCACCGAGAGCACGCGCTGTTCGGCTCGCAGCAGGACACCGATCCGCTCGCGGAGCGCGCGGACGCCGACACTGGGTGCCGCGACGATGACGTCCTCCGCGACGAGCGCGCGCGCGATGTCAGCGGTGACCTCGACACGATCGGGCAACCGGATCCCCGGCAGGTACCGCTGGTTCTCGCGCTGCACTGCGATCAGCCGTGCCTGCTCGGCGTCGCGCGTCCAGAGGATCACGTCGCGCTGCCCGTCGCGCGCCAGGATCGTCGCGAGCGTGGTCCCCCACGATCCCGCCTGAAGGACCGCGACCGTCACGGCCGCGCGCCGATGCGGGGCTCCGCGCCGCGCAGGATGCGCTGGATGTTCGGGAGGTGCCGGACGTAGATCACGGAGCCCCCGATGACGATGAACGCGAACGTAGCCCAGCTGAACGAGAGCCAGCCGGTCGCGGTGAAGAGTAGATATCCGACGAGCGCGCCGATGACCGACGCGAGAGAGCCGACGGACACCATCCGCGTCAGCGCGAGAGCGATCGCGAAGAACGCCACCGCGGTCGCCCACGCCGGCGTCGCGACGAACAGCAGCGCGCCGAAGCCCGTGGCCACACCGCGGCCTCCGCGGCCCTGAAGCATCGGTGGCCAGCAGTGGCCCGCCACCGCGGCCACGGCGGCGAGCGCCTCGGCGATGTGGCGAACGTCGCTGTCGACGGAGAACAGGAGCTGCGCGAAGAGCACCGCCAGCGCGCCCTTGAGGATGTCGAAGACCGCGACCAGCAGGCCCGCGCCGCGTCCGAGCGTGCGGAAGGTGTTCGTCGCGCCGGTCGAACCCGAGCCCACCGTCCGCAGATCGACGTTCCGATAGATCTTGCCGACGAGGTAGCCGCTCGAGATCGAGCCGATCCCGTAGCCGACGATGGCGACGATCGCGAGCCCGAGGAGCATCGCGGGATCGCTCATTCGAATGACGCCTTGAACTCCAGCTTGATCGGCGTGCCGGGGAACCCGAACCGCTCCCGGATCTTGTTCTCCAGATAGCGCGAATAGGTGAAATGCACCGCCTCGGGCGGATCGACGAAGAACACGAACGTCGGCGCCTTGCCGCGCGCCTGCGTCACGTGCCGGAAGCGGACCTCTTTCCCGCGATGGGGCGACGGCGGGTGCGCGGCGATCGCCTCGGTCAACAGCTTGTGGAGCTCGGACGTCGGAATGCGCCTCTTGCGCTCATCGACGACCTTGAGCGCGTCTTCAAGCGTGGCCTCCACGTTGCGGCCGGTCTTCGCGGAGGTGAAGTGGTGTCGCATCCACGGCGCGAAGTGGAATTCACGGGTGACTTCAGCCTCGACCTGGGCGGTCATCTCCTCGCCACGGTCTACCACGTCCCACTTGTTCACCGCCAGCACGAGACCGACCGCGGCCTCCAGAGCGTATCCCGCGATGTGCGTGTCCTGCGCCGTGACTCCCTCGGGCCCGTCGGTGAGGAGGATCGCGACATCGGAGCGTTCGAGCGCGTTGGCCGTGCGCAGCAGCGCGTAATGCTCGATGCCCTGCTCGACACGTCCCCGGCGCCGGATGCCCGCGGTGTCGACGAGGACGAGACGCCGCCCGCGGAACTCGACCGCCGTATCGAGGCTGTCGCGCGTGGTGCCGGGGATCTCGCTGACCACGGCACGCTCGCTGCCGACCAGTGTGTTGAGGAAGCTCGACTTCCCGACGTTCGGCCTGCCCACGATCGCGACGTGCGCTTCGGTCGAAAGCTCCTGCTCCTTCTCCGGTGGCAAACGCTCGACGACCGCATCGAGCAGATCGCCCGTACCGTGCCCCTGGATCGCCGATACCGGATGTGGCTCGCCGAGACCGAGCGCGTAGAACTCCGCGGCCTGCGCCTCGCCGCGCCATGAGTCCGCCTTGTTCGCGACGAGGATGACGGGCTTGTTGCTGCGGCGAAGCTGATCCGCGACGTCGTGCTCGACGGGTAGGATGCCGGACTGCGCGTCGACCACGAACAGCACGACGTCGGCCTCCTCGATCGCGGTCTCGGCCTGACGCCGCACGGCGGCTTCCATCTGGCCCGCGCGTGGATCGTCGAGACCGCCCGTGTCGATGAGCGAGAACTCGCGTCCGCGCCACTCCGCGGTCGCGTAGATCCGATCGCGGGTGGTTCCGGGCTCATCCTCGACGATCGCCACGCGTTCGCCGACGATCCGGTTGAAGAACGTCGACTTCCCAACGTTGGGCCTGCCGACAACGGCAACGACGGCCCGGGACACGGGGGTTAGGCCGGGACCGCTTCCGCGAGCTCCTCGGCGCGCTCCTTGACCTCGAGGAGGGTGTCCATCGGCGTCGAGCAGCCGCCGATGAGTCCGACCCGCTCCTGACCTTGCAGCCACTCGGGCCGCAGCTCGTCCGCGTTCTCGATGTGGAACGCGATGCGTCCCTGCATCTTCGCGAGGTTCACGAGCTCGCGCGTGTTCGCGGAATTCTTCCCGCCGACGACGATGATCGTCTTGACCTGCTCGGCGAGCTCGCTCGCGGCGACCTGCCGCTTGACCGTGACCGGGCAGACGGTGTTATAGACCTTTGTCTCCTGCGCGATCTCGGAGACGTGAGCGACGAGCTCCTTGAAGGCCCAGGGCGGCTGCGTCGACTGCGAGACGACGCCGGCGCGCTTCATCTTGGGGA
>JBDTMY010000091.1:0-4718 GCA_039934015.1 Chloroflexota bacterium
GCGCTCGGCGTCACACCTGGCGCGTCGCGCGCTGAGGTCGTTTCAATGGAGCCGCCGCCCCAGCGCGGCGGTGGAAAGATCCTGAAGGCCGACGGCGATACGAAGACGCTCGCGGTCGAGCTCGCGCGCCTGCTGCACGAAGAGGCGAAGGTCCTGTGAAGATCCTGATCGTCGCGGAACGGAACGATGGCAAGCTGCGCCGGGTCAGCGCGGAGATCGCGGCGCAGGCCACGGCATTCGGCGACTGCGAGGTCGTCGAGGTCACGGGCACAGATCGCTACCACCCCGTCGCCCACGCGACCGCGGTCGCGGCGCACGCGAAGTCGAGTGGGGCCGACGTCGTGCTGACCGGCGCCACCCTCAACGGACGCGACCTCGGGGCACGCGTGGCGGCGAAGCTGGGCTGGGCTTACGCCGCTGACTGCACCGACGCCGCCGCGAAGGATGGCGCGTTCGAGGTGAAGCGCCCGATGTATGCAGGCAAGGTCCGCGCGACGCTCCGCGTGCCCACACCTGCTGTGCTGTCCATCCGTCCCGGCGCGTGGACGCTCCCGGCCGGCGCGCCTGAGGTGAAGCCGACGACGATCGCGGCCGATGCGAGCGGCGAGCAGCTGAAGTTCGTTCGCTTCGAGCCGACCGCGACATCGAGCAAGCGCGTGTCGCTGAGCGAGGCGCGCGTCATCGTGTCCGGCGGGCGCGGGCTGAAGGGCCCCGAGAACTGGAAGCTGCTCGAGGAGCTGGCCGACGCGCTCGGCGCGGCGACCGGCGCGTCGCGCGCCGTGACCGACGCCGGCTGGCGTCCCAACGAGGAGCAGGTCGGGCAGACGGGGAAGACGGTCACACCGGACCTCTACATCGCGCTCGGCATCTCCGGCGCGATCCAGCACCTGGCGGGGATGACGTCGAGCAAGGTGATCGTCGCCGTGAACAAGGATCCCGACGCGGATATCTTCAAGATCGCGGACTACGGCGTGGTCGGCGACCTCTTCGAGTTCCTCCCCGCCTTCACCGAGGCCGTCAAGCAGACCAAAGCCGGGTCATGAACCCTGTCGCGGGCCAGACCGAGCGCGAGCTGGCCGGCGCGGTGCGTGACTGGGCCGCGGGCCTGGCGCCGCGCATCGCCGACGCGGAGCGCGCGGGAGCGCTACCGGCCGACGTCATCCATGACCTCGGCGAGCTCGGCGTGCTCGGCATGAGCGTTCCGGAGGAGGACGGCGGCCTCGGCGCATCTACCGTCGTGTTCGCGCTTGTCCTCGAGGAGCTCGCGGCGGCGTGGCCCTCGCTCGCCGTCGGCGTGTCCGTGAACAGCGGCATCGTCGCCGGGTCGATCGTGCGCTACGGCACACCGGCGCAGCGCGCGCGTTGGCTACCGCCCCTCATCAACGGCTCGGGGCTGGGCGCTTTCGCGCTGACCGAGGCCACCAGCGGGAGCGACGCCGCCGCGCTGCGCATGACCGCGCGGCGCGACGGGGACGGCTGGGTGCTCAACGGACGAAAGGAGTTCATCACCAACGCGAGGTACGCGCCCCTGGCCATCACGTTCGCGCGCGTAGGCGCGGCCGAAGAGGGCCGACCTCACGCGGGGATCACCGCGTTCCTCGTTCCGGCGGACGCGCCGGGCGTGAGCTTCGGTCCGTCCGAGCTGAAGATGGGTCTACTCGCCTCGGACACGAGTGCGCTCGTGCTCGACGACGCCCGCCTCGCCGCCGACGCCGTCCTCGGCGAGGTCGGTCGCGGCTTCGGCATCGCGCTCGGCGGGCTCGACGGCGGCCGCATCGGGATCGCCGCGCAATCCATCGGCATCGCGCGAGCGGTCATCGAGCGCGCGATCGCGTACGGGCGCGAGCGGCGGCAGTTCGGACAGCCGCTCGTCGAGTTCGAGGCGATCCGCTTCTCGCTCGCCCGGGCTCGCACCGACCTCGACGCATCGCGCCTGCTCGCTCTGCGTGCAGCGTGGCTTCGCGATCGCGGGGGCCCGTTCACGCGCGAAGCGTCGATGGCCAAGCTGTTCGCGAGCGAAGCGGCGCAGCGCATCACCTATCAGGCACTGCAGGTCTTCGGCGGTTACGGCTACATGCGGGAGTACGAGGTAGAGCGGTACGCGCGCGATGCGCGGGCGACGACGATCTACGAAGGGACGAGCGAGGTGCAGCGCATGGTCATCGCGCGCTCGCTGGCCGCATGAGCCGAGTCGTTCGGTCGGCCCCGGCTACGCCGGCGCCGACCGTGCCCCAGTCAAAGGCCAAGAAGCAGCGCTTCTTGGACGAGTCGTACGGCCCGGCCGTGAAGAAGCGCGCCGAGCGCAAGCAGAAATTCACCACGCTGTCCGAAGTCCCCATCGACCCGCTGTACACGGCGGACGATCTCGAGGGTTTCGACGCAGCGCGCGAGCTCGCGGCCCCCGGCGAGTTCCCGTACACGCGCGGCATCCATCCGACGATGTACCGCTCGCGCCTGTGGACGATGCGCCAGTTCGCTGGCTTCGGGTCGGCCGAGGACACGAACGAGCGTTTCCATTACCTGCTCGCGCACGGCGTGACCGGGCTTTCGACGGCGTTCGACATGCCGACGCTGATGGGGCGCGATTCGGACGATCCGCTGTCGCGCGGCGAGGTCGGCCGCGAGGGCGTCGCCGTCGACACCATCCGCGACATGGAGATCCTCTTCGACAAGATCCCCGTCGACGAGGTCACGACGTCGATGACGATCAACGGGCCGGCGTCGATCGTGTGGGCGATGTATCTCGCCGCTGCGGAGAAGCGCGGCTACCCGCTGACGTCATTGGGCGGGACCATTCAGAACGACTGCCTCAAGGAGTACATCGCGCAACGCGAGTGGATCGTGCCCGAGCGGCCGGCGATGGACCTGGTCATCGACACCTTCCGCTTCGGCTCGCGCGAGGTGCCGAAGTGGAACACGATCTCGGTGTCCGGCTACCACATCCGCGAGGCAGGCTCGACGGCGATACAGGAGCTCGCGTTCACGCTCATCGATGGCCTCGAGTACGTGAAGTGGGGCGTCGCCGCCGGGCTCGACGTGAACGAGTTCGTTCCGCGGATGTCCTTCTTCTTCGACGTGCACAACGATTTCTTCGAGGAGATCGCGAAGTTCCGCGCGGCGCGGCGGATCTGGGCGCGCGAGATCGAGCGCCGCTATCACCCGACGAATGCGCGGGCGCTGCAGCTGCGCACGCACGCGCAGACCGCGGGCGTCTCGCTCACCGCGCAGCAGCCGTACAACAACGTCGTGCGCGTCGCGCTGCAGGCTCTCGCCGCGGTGCTCGGGGGCACGCAGTCGCTCCACACGAACTCGCTCGACGAGACCTACGCGCTCCCGACGAAGGAAGCGGTGACGCTCGCGCTTCGGACGCAGCAGGTGATCGCACACGAATCGGGCGTCGCCGACACGGCGGACCCGCTGGCGGGCTCGTACTACCTCGAGCACCTCACCAACGTCATGGAGGAAGGCTTCGACCGCTACCTGGCGGAGATCGAGAAGATGGGCGGCATGGTCGAGGCGGTGGAGCGCGGATATCCCCAGCGCGAGATCACCGAGGCATCGTTCCGCTTCCAGGAAGAGGTCGAGAAGGGCGAGCGGACGATCGTCGGCATCAACAAATACGCCACCGAGGCCGAGCCGCCGATCCCGCTGCTGCAGCTCGACCCGGACGTCGAGCGGAGGCAGGTCGAGCGCCTGCAGGAGGTACGCGCGAAGCGGGACGACGGGCGCTGGCGCGAAGCGATGGACCGCCTGCGTGCGGCGGCGAAAGCACGGGGCGAGCTCATGCCCGAGTTCCTCGAGTGCGCGCGCGCGAACGCGAGCGTGGGCGAGCAGGTACAGGTGCTCAAGGAGGTATTCGGTGTCTACCACGACCCGGGCTATTTCTAAGAGCGACCTGATCGCGAAGATCGAGCACGGCTACGTGGCCACGCGCGCGGTGCTCGATGCGTTGCCCGCTGAGCGTTGGGACGAGGCGCTCCCGGCGGGTTGGACCCTCAAGGAGATGGTCGGACACCTCGCGTACTGGGAGGGCACCGTCCCGCCGTTCGTCGAGGCGCAGCGGAGCGGCGTCGCGCGGCCTTCGTCGGGCAGCGTCGACGAGCAGAACGCGAAGGCGGCGGCGGCCGCCAAGCAGCTCACACGTGACGACGCGCTCGAGCAGCTCGAGGGCGCGCACGCCCGCATCATTGAGCTGGTCAGCTCGCTGACCGACGAGGAGCTCGCGGACGATCGCTTCGCCCCGAAGCTCGCCGGCGACACCTACGAGCATTACCCGGATCACTTCGCGGACCTCGGAGCGGCGATCCGGTCTTCAAAGGAGCTCGCCGACGTCGCGGGTCGCGCCTGGATCCCGTTCCGCCTGGCGATCCTGTCGCTGGGAATTCCGACTCTCGACGCGCAGACCTCGTCGGGCTGGACGTATAAGGACCTCGTCGCGCACGTCGCGGCTTGGTTCGACCTCACGATCGACCGACTCGGGCACTTCCGCACGACCGGAGAGACCAAGGGCTCCGGCGGCGAGGCCGATGACATCAACGCCGGCATCGTCGAGCGAACGCGCGGCCGCGACGCTCGTGAGATCCTCGCGCAGCTGGACGCCTCGATGGCCAGGCTGCTGGAGGAGATCAGGAAGGTCGACGACACGCAGATCCACGCGAACGACGGCTGGGTCATCGCGATCGTCGCGGGAAATAGCTACGGGCACTTCGCCGAGCATC
>JBDTMY010000092.1:0-3925 GCA_039934015.1 Chloroflexota bacterium
GTCGCTCACTCCCGAAGCAGCTCGTCCACCGCCGCATACGGGTCGATGGCGCGCTCGGCGACGCGCGCGATCGCGCTCTCGACCCGTTCCTCGCCGAGCCGATCCCGGAGCCGTCGCACCAGCGATTCGCGGAGCAGGTCCTCGACCTCCGCGCGCGCCGAGGCCCGGCGCCGGGCCTCGCGCTCGCCGCTGTCGGCTGCCCACGCGCGGTGCTTCGCGATCGCCGCGACGAGCTCATCGGTACCGTCGCCCGTCGCGGCCACCGTGCGGATGATCGGCGGCTTCCACGCTATGCGCGGCACGCCGAGCGAGAGCATCTGCGCCAGATCGCGCGCGGTCTCATCCGCACCCGGACGGTCGGCTTTGTTGACGACGAGCACGTCGGCGATCTCGAGCACGCCGGCCTTGATCGCCTGGATGTCGTCCCCGAGACCGGGGACCGTCACGAGACAGACCGTGTCGGCCACGCGGACGACCTCGACCTCCTCCTGCCCCACTCCGACCGTCTCGACCAGCACGACGCCGTAGCCGAGCGCGTCGAGGACGTTGACGAGACGCGAGGTGGCGCGCGCGAGACCGCCGGCGTGACCGCGGCTCGCCATGCTGCGAATGAACAGGCCCTCGTCGAGGAATCGCTCGCGCATGCGGATGCGGTCGCCGAGGATCGCGCCACCCGTGAACGGCGACGACGGGTCGACCGCGACGACCGCGACGCGATCGTGCGTGGCGCGGTAGGCGCCGGCCAGCCGGTTCACGAGCGTGCTCTTGCCACCACCCGGTGGACCGGTGATGCCGACGATCTCCGCGTGACCGGTCAGCGGATACAGCGCGCGCAGCGCTTCGGCGGCACCCGGCTCGTCGTTCTCAACGACGGAGAGCAGGCGCGCGGTGGCCCGCTTGTCGCCGCCCCGAGCACGCTCCAGCAGATCGGATGCGGCGACGGTCACGTGGCTTGTCGCGCCAGGTCCTTCGCGATGACGATGCGCTGCACCTCGCTGGTCCCCTCGCCGATCTCCATGAGGCGCGCGTCGCGCAGCATCCGTTCGACCGGATAGTCGCGCAGGTAGCCGTACCCGCCCAGGATCTGCAGGGAGTCGTTCGCCGCGCGGCTCGCTGCTTCGGAGGCGTAGAGCTTGGCCTTCGAGGCGGCGACTCCGAACGACTTGCCGCAGTCGGCGAGCGCCGCGGCGCGGTGCACGAGCAAACGACCGGCGTCGAGCTGCGTGCGCGCGCGGGCCATCTTCCACTGGATCATCTGGAACTCGGCGATCGCCTTGCCGAATTGCTTTCGCTCCTTCGCGTACGCGATCGCCGTTTCGAGGGCCGCGCGACCGAGTCCGAGCGCGAGCGCGCCGATGCCGATGCGGCCCTTGTCGAGCACTTTCTTCACGTCGCTATACGCCTCGCCATCGGCGCCGATGCGATCGCCCTCGGGCACGCGACAGTCTTCCAGCACGAGCTGTGAGGTGTCGGACGCGTGGAGTCCCATCTTCTTTTCGGTCTTCCCGGCGCGGAATCCCGGCGTGTCACGCGTCACGCCGAAGGCCGACAGCTTTCGCTCGCCCGCTCCGGCCGTCACCACTGCGAAACCCGCGAGCGAGCCGTTGGTGATGAACTGCTTCGTCCCGTCGATCACATACGCGTCGCCGTCGCGGCGAACGCGGCTCTGGACGGCGATCGCGTCGGATCCGGAGGACGGCTCGGTGAGCGCCCACGCGCCCAGGTATTCACCACGCACGAGCGGCGGGATCCAGCGCTTCTTCTGATCCTCGTTCGCGCCGACGAGAAGGTGGCCGATGCAGAGGCTGTTGTGCGCGGCGATGGTGAGCGCGATGGAGCCATCGGCCGCGCCGAGCTCTTCCATGACGAGCGCGATGGTGAGTGTGTCGAGCCCGGCGCCACCGAGCTCCGCGGGCACGGCCAGGCCGAGCAATCCGAGCTTCGCAAGCTCGGGCAGCAGCTCCAGCGGGAACTTACCGGCCTCGCTCCACTTCTCCGCGTTCGGAACGATCCGGCCGCGCGCGAAATCGCGCACGGCGTCCCGCACCGCGATCTGATCGTCGCGGTAGTCGAACCGCACTAGGGCTTCGGGTACGCCGAACGCACCGCAGCATCGAGGGTCGGCAGCAGCTCGTCGACCAGCTTCTGGTCGGCGTCCATGACCCCGCGGTCGACCTCGAACGCCTTGCGGCGCGCGGCCGTGATCAGCTGACGCTGCTCCTGCGGAAGGTTCGTGAACGCGATGAGCCGCGCGCGCGTCAAGCGTTTGCGCTCGTCGAGGTTGTCGATACGCGTTAGCTCGCGCATCTGCGGCGTGAGGGCGCCCACGCGCGCGATCTCGCTCGGCACCGCCGCCGTCATTTCGAGGCGCTTCTTCCAGAACTCGATCGCCGTGGCCTCGTCGCTCCCGACGAGGGATGCCAGACCGACGTCGATGGGTCGCGTGTCCTTCTTGCTACCGAACAGACCTGCCATCTTCGTTCCCCCTTGTGCTGTCTTGTGATCGTTCTTGAGCTCGTTCTCTCGCGCCGTCCCCGACGGCTGCTCCGCCGGTTGGCGGTTCAGCGGGCCGCCGTCATAGTGGGTCACTTCGCGACTTTCTTGGCGGACACCGCTTCACGTACGTACTTCGCGATGTCGTCGAGGGACGCGCCGGGCGGGAAGATCCGCCCGACCCCGTGCTTCTGCAAGCCGGGGACGTCCGCCTCCGGGATGATCCCGCCGCCGAAGAGCAGCACGTCGTCCAGGCCCTTCTCGCGCATGAGCTCCGCGATGCGCGGGAAGAGGTAGTTGTGCGCTCCGGAAAGAAGCGACAGCCCGATCACGTCGGCGTCCTCCTGCAGGGCAGTCTCGACGACCTGCTCGGGTGTCTGATGCACGCCGGTGTAGATCACCTCCATGCCCGCATCGCGCAGCGCGCGGGCCACGACCTTCGCGCCACGGTCATGACCGTCGAGCCCGGCCTTTGCGACGACGACCCTGATCGGGCGCTTCACAGCGTGACCCCGAGGTCCTGACCCAGGTGCTCCTCCCAGTGCAGGTACGAGTAGGACCCGATCACGCCGGAAGCACTCGCATCCTTCATCCGTTCATCCGGGACCCTCGCGATGACTTCGCGCAGTCGGCGGTACGAGGTGTCGAGCTCGTCGAGCATCGCTTCGGGGCCGACGAGGCGATGCGCCTCGACCGCGCGGTCGTTCTCCGCCTGGATCGTCTCCGCGTTCCAGCTTCGGAATTGGCCCGAGGTGAGCTCGGCCGCGGCCTGCTGCAGCCAGTTGGCCACATGCGCGCACATGTCCCGGTACGACCACGCGCTCGGCGTCGTGTCCATCAGGCCCGCGCGGCCACGTTCGCGCACGGCTTCGCGGAACGGTCGCCAGGTCTCGTCATAGCGCCTCAGCACATCGGCGGTCGTGTGCGGCACGGCTGCTTCGACCTCGTGCAGGTGCCCGTCGAAATGGCCATACGTTTCGGCGGCAAGCAGCCGCAGCGCTTGGAACGTGACGTCGCGGTCGGCCGGCAGGCCGCTGACCATCTTGAACATCGCCCGGTAGGCGTCGTCGAGACGCGCGACGACGTCGTGCGCCGAGCGATCGGCCGACGCCGCCGCTTCGCGGGCGTTCTCCGCGTCGGCGTTCGGCATCGGCCCGTTGCGGCCTTCGAGCCGGTTCGGGATCTCCTGTGGCAGGAACTCCATCCAGTACGCGAGGTGCGAAAGCAGCGCCTTGTGCGTCCAGCCGGTCGATGTCTTCGCCGAGAGCGGTCTCAGTCCGACGCGCGCCAGTGCGCGACGGAAGGGGCGCCAGCCTTCACGGATCTTCTCCAGGATCTCGGCGGGCCGTTTCGGGACGCCCGCACCAAGCTCGACGTGATGCTCGGCGAAGTGCCCGTAGCTATTTCCCGCGACGATCGCGATGACCCAGCC
>JBDTMY010000093.1:0-7001 GCA_039934015.1 Chloroflexota bacterium
ACTACTCGGTCGCCCTCTACAAGGACATCCGGAAGCTGTATGACGAGCAGATCGCGGCATTGGAAGAGGACCCGCTGGCGGCGATCCAGGACATGGACGCATCCGTCGCGCCCGACGCGCTGTCTCCGGACGAGCTGTCTCCGGACGAGCTGTCTCCGGATGAGCTGTCACCGGACGAGCTGTCACCTGACGAGCTTTCGCCCGACGAGCTCTCGCCCGACGAGCTGTCTCCTGACGAGCTCTCACCCGATGAGCTGTCGCCGGATGAGCTGAGCCCCGACGCGCTCTCCCCCGACGCGCTGTCGCCCGATGAGCTGAGCCCGGACGAGCTCTCCCCCGACGAGCTCTCGCCGGACGCGTATGCGGCCGCGCAGACCGCCGCCCTCATCGGCGTTTCGGCGCACGTCGGTCTCTCGCCCGAGCAGATCGCGCGCAACACCTGGGACAACAGCGGGAACTTCTACATCCGCGTCCGCGGCCACAACGGCGCGTTCGACGCGTCGACGCCATTCACGATCCAGGCGACGGTTACGGATGTCTCTTGCGCCGGCGTGGACCTGACCGATCACCCATCGACTGTCACCGCGTCCGCTGACGTGAAGACCGTCATCCTGACGAACAGCGCGCGCCTCGCTGGCATCTCGACCGACAAGTCCACCTTCTTAACGAGGCTCGGTGCGTTCGCGCAGCGCTTGGAGGTCAAGGGAACGGTCGTCGACCTCAACACGATCCCCGAGGCTGCCGCGGCGTACACGGTGTGGGACACGGCTGCAGGCGTTCTCTGTCCTGCGGCGGCGAACATGGTCGCCCGGCGCGCGAAGGACGTGATCTCGGCCTACCGTGCTCTCAATCCGTCGCTGCAGTACGTCGTCATCGCGGGCAACGACTACGTCGTTCCGTTCTACCGTCAGCCCGATCAGTCCGGTCTCGGGAGTGAGAAGGACTACCGTCCCGCGGTCCAGGAGCTGACGGCGAGCGAGGCAGGCCTGCGGCTCGGTTACGTGCTCACGCAGGACTTCTACGGCAGCACGCGGCCGATCTCGCGCTTCGATCACCAGCTGTACCTTCCAGACCTGGCGGTCGGACGCCTCGTCGAGTCGATCAGCGACATGACTTCGGTGATCGACGCCTACGTGGGCACCAACGGCGCTGTCGCGCCGACGCGCGCGCTCGTGGTGGGCTACGACTTCCTCTCGGACGCGGCCGGCTACATCGCCGACCAGCTCCAGGCGAATGCGCTCACCGTTGACCGCCAGCTCATTCAGCCTGTCGGTGACTCATCGAGCGCTCCGAGCGCGTGGACGGCGGCCCAGCTGAAGGCGAAGCTGCTTGGCGCGTCGCCGTTTGGCATCCTGAGCCTGAACGCGCACTTCTCAGCGAACACCATGCTCGCCGCGGACTTCGCGACGCGGCTCGTCACGACGGACGTGACCGGCCTCGCGGCGACCGACACGCGGTTCCGCAACGCGCTGGTGCTTTCCACCGGCTGCCACTCTGCCTACAACATCGTGGACGGCCAACAGACAGCGCTGACGCAGCCCGTTGACTGGACGCAGGCCTTCGCGTCGCGCGGGGCGACCTTCATCGGTGGCACGGGCTACCAGTACGGCGACACGGACTTCATGAAGTACAGCGAGCTGATCCTCGCCAACACGACGCTCGAGCTCCGCTACGGCACCGGACCTGTCGCCATCGGCACCGCGCTCGCGAACGCGAAGCGCGCGTACATCGGCTCTCTCGCGTCGCTCGGTGGGATCGATGAAAAGGCGCTCGCGGAAGCGACGCTGTTCGGCTTGCCGATGCTGGGGTACGACCTGCCCGCCGGCTCGCGGCTTCCGACGCCAACGACGTCGACAGCGACAGGCCTCACACTGCTCACCAGCGCCGGTCTGTCGCTCGCCACGCCGACGACGACCTATGCGCTGCACCAGAACACGCGCTCGTTGAGCGTCGTGGGCGGCGGCACCGCGTCGGCGATCTACTACGACATCAACGGCAATGTCGCGGTCAAGCCTGAGGCGCCCGTGCTGCCCCAGTTCACCGTCGGCGTTGGCGCGGCGAATCGCGCCGTGCGCGGTGCGGTCCTGCTGAACGCCACGTACGTGGATCAGGCAGGCATCACCCCGTTCACCGACGTCGCGACGACCGAGGTGCGCGGCGTTCACCCGCGCTATGAGACGAGCGTGTTCACGCCGGTCCGGCCCTTCGATCTGAACCACTTCGCAGGATCCAACCTGGTGAGCACGCCGTTCCAGTTCCGCTCCACACCCGACAGCACCACGGGTGTCGCGCGCCGCTTCACCACCGAGAGCTTCCGCTTGTACTACTTCGATCCCGCGGCAACGACGGATGCCGCCGCACTGGCCGCGTCGCCCGTGGTCTACAGCGTCACGCTGACGCCGAATGCCAGCGACGCGACGCTGGTCGATGTCCTGGTACGCGCGGGCGCTCTATCGGCGGTAGGCATCGAGGAGATCTTCGTCACCTATACCGCGGAGGGCACCCGCGCGGCACGAGCCTCGCGGCGGATGTCCGAGCGCTCGTCCAAGCGGTCGGCGGCAACGGCCTGGTCACGTGGGCCAGCAACGACGGCGCGTATTACCAGGTCGTTACCGAGACCGCGACCGCGGCCGATCCGAAGGCAACGACCGAGCTGACCATCGCCGTACCGGCATCCGGCACGTATCTCTCGACCGTCCAGGTCACCGCAGAGCTCACCAGCAACGGCATCGCTGTCGCCGGCCACCGCGTCTCCTTCCGCTCCGGTGGTGTGCGCGTCGACGCGATCACCGGCATCGGTGGGGTCGCGAATGCGGAGCTCCTGCTCGTCGCTTCCCCCGGTCTGGCGACGGTAGGCGTCGGCTTCGCCGAGGACCTCGATTTCCTTGGCTCGGGCGCCGAGGCAACGATCAATGTCGGCCGGGCCCCTTCGTCGTTCACCGCGCTCGACAGCTCCCCACTGCCCGCGGGCGGCAGCGTGCTCATCGCGACGCTGTCAGGCGCCGGCGAGCCGCTGGGTGGGCAGCTCGTGACACTCACCGGTGGGAGCCGAACCGCACAGACCTTCACCGATGGCTACGGCCGCGTGCGTCTCGACACCGCCGACGGCTTCCCAAGCGGCGCCTACTCGGTCGCGGTCACGTACGACGGGAACGACCGCTACGAGCCGGCGACCGCCGTGAACGTGCTCATCGTGGTCTACGACCCGACCACGTTCGTGACCGGCGGAGGGTGGTTCATGACGTCATCGCCGTCGACCGGCCTTCTGTCCGGGAAGAAGACCAACATCGGCGCGAACATGAAGTACAAGAACGGCACGACGGTGCCGACCGGCAGCCTCGAGTTCCAGGCGAAGGAGTCGAACGTCTCGTTCAAAGCGACCACCATCGACTGGCTCGCCATCAGCGGCAACAAGGCCGAGGCGCAGGGACACGGCACGGTGAACGGCGGCGGCGGCTGGAGCTTCCGCGTGGTCATGATCGACGGACCTGACAGCTTCACGATCACCATCTGGAAGGACGACGGCAGCACGACTTACGCCCTGCCCTCGTACCGAACCAGCGGCAGCCTCGGCAGCGGCAACGTCGTGGTCCACTAGCCAAGGCGCGCTAGAGCAGCCTCCGTTCGCGCGAGCTCGGCGGGTTCGTCGAGCTCGCGCAGAACGGCCCGGCTGCGCTCCAGTAGCTCGCGCGCGATGTTCGTATCGCCTCTGGCCGCGGCGATCTCGCCCTGCACCCGGTTCGTCATCGCCTCCTGGTGCCGCGCGGTCGCGCCGCGCGCGAGGTCGAGCGACCGTTCGGCGGCAGTCGCCGCAGCCTCGAGGTCGCCGCTCGCCAGCTCGGCCGAAGCGATGAACCGGTACAGGTCGGGGAGATACGTCGTACTGCCCAAGCGCGTCCAGCGCGCCTCGGCCTCTCGCAGCGTCTCGCGTCCGCGGGCCGCGTCACCCGACTCAACGATGGCCGCGCCAAGACCGGTCAGCGCGAGGGCGACCCCGGCCGAGTAACCGATGGGCCGCCAGACCTCGATCGCGCGTTCGTACGCGGCCAACGCCGCCGAGAGCTCGCCGCGGGTCCGGTATACCTCGCCGATGTTGTTGTGGATCGTGCCGATGCCCCACGGGTCGCCCATGCGCTCGCGCAGCTGAAGGCTCGCGCTCAGCTCGTGAAGAGCGTCGTCCCAGCGCGCCATGCGCCGGTACACGACGCCGAGATTGCTGTGCACGTTCGCGAGGCCCGCGGTGTCGCTTAGGCGCTCGTAGATCGCGAGACTCTGCCGGTAATACGTCTCGGCGTCGTCGCGCTTGCCGGCGAGGAACGACACGTTACCGAGCTGCTTGAGCCCTTCGGCGAGCACATCGTCGGCCTTCATCGACTCGCCAATGCGGACCGCGGCGGCGAGCGCTTCGCGCGCGCTCGCGTAGTCGCCGCGCCGCCAGGCCAGCTGCCCGGCTTGCAGCTCGACGTGCGCGGCCTCGATGTCAGCCTCGGCGCCGGCGAGCGCGGCGCGCGCGCGATCCAGCGCCTCGACCGATGCGTCGTAGTCCGCCTTCATCAGGCGCGCCGTCGCGCTCTTGCGCCAGTGGCGCGCCGCGATCGGCGGTGGCGCGCCCGCGCTGCGCTCGCGGCCGGAGGCGAGACTAGCGAGCGCATCGTCGTACTGCCCGGTCAGGAGCTGTACGTCGGCGATCCGTTCGAGGATGTCGCCGGCGCGGTCGCCGCCGGTGCCCTCCGGCGCGCGCGCGAGCGCCGCGCGGTACAGGGCGAGCGCTTCGGCATTCGCGAACAGGCCCCTGGCGCGATCGCCGGCGCGTACCAGCCAGCGGACCGCGCGATTCGCGTCCTCGCTGCGCTCGTAGTGATACGCGAGCAGGTCCACGAACTCATCGAGCCGGTCCGCGTAGAGCGTCTCGATGGCGGCGCCGATCTCGCCGTGTAAACGGCGCCGATCGCTGAGGAGCTGCGTCTCGTACGCGACCTCCTGGATGAGCGCCTGCCGGAAGATGTACGTGACCTCCGGCTGCACGGATCGCGCGGTGATGAACGCTTCCTGCTCGAGCGTCGCGAGGTCGGGCGCGAGCGGACCGGTGACGAGGCGCTCGAGCAGCCGCAGCCAGAACGATCGACCGATCACCGCGGCCGGCCGGATGACGCGCTTGGGCCCATCGGCCAGCCGGTCGAGCCTCGCCTCGAGGACTTCCTGGATCGTCGCGGGCAGGCGCTTCGCCGCGTCGAGCGCGCCCACGAGCTTTCCGTCCTGCTCTCTCAGCGCGCCAGCGCTCTGCAGCTCGCGGACCACCTCCTCGATGAAGAAGGGGTTGCCG
This sequence comes from Chloroflexota bacterium, assembly GCA_039934015.1. GTDB lineage: Bacteria > Chloroflexota > Limnocylindria > P2-11E > P2-11E > CF-39. The sequence continues at coordinate 5,324 of JBDTMY010000093.1, forward strand.
CCGGTGCGCGTGAGGATCGTGCCGGCGAGCTCATCCGCGACCGGGAGCTCCACGATCTCTTCGATGAGCGCGCGGGCATCCGCGTCCGGAAGGGGCTCGACGGCGAGGATCTGCGCGGCCCAGGGCGGCGTCCATGTGCCACGGCTCGTCGTGATCAGGAGACCGCGGAGCGTCGGGATGTCCCGGACCAGCTCCGAGAGCACCTCGAGGCTGCCGTTGTCGATCCAGTGCAGATCCTCCGCGACGACGACGAAGGGCGCGCGGACTGCGGCGCGCGTCAGGAGACCTCGAAGGATCGTGATGAGCAGCCGCTGCTTCAGCTGCGGATCCTGGGGGGCGCTGTCTCCATAGGCCATCACATCGAGCAGCAGATCGACGGTCATGTCGTCGGAGGGCGCGCCGAAGAGCGTGAAGCCCTCTACGATCGCCTCCCGCGCGCGTGCCCTGTCGTCGGCGGCGTGGATGCGGAACGCGCCGCGGACGAGCCCCGCGACCAGCGCGTACGGCGTGTTCGTTTCGTAGGACGCGCAGCGCGCGGCCATTCGTTCGATCCCACCGGCCAGCGCGGACCGGAACTCGTTCACGACGCGCGACTTCCCCACCCCGGCCTCGCCGCTGACATGTACGACGCGGCCGGCGCCTTCGATCGCGCTGTTGAGGGCCTCGCGCAACTGGGCAAGCTCTGCCTCGCGCCCGACGAGCGGGCTCGCATCGGGCTCGATCTCGTCGTCCCGCCGCCGCACGACTCGGAACACGGCGACCGGCTCCGCCTTGCCCTTGAGTGCGACGCGCGGCAGAACCTCAAACTCGAACGCGTGGAACGCGAGGCGGTGCGTCGTCTCGCTCACCAGCACCTCTCCGAGCGGAGCGACGGCTTCGAGACGCTGCGCGGTGTTGACCGCGTCGCCGACGACCGTGTACGCGCTCTGCACATCGCCACCGAGCAAGCCGGCGACCACCTCTCCGGTGTTGATCCCGATCCGCAGCGCGAGACGCACCCCATGCTCGCGCTCCAGATCGTCGTTGAGCTTCGCGATGCTCTGCTGCATCGCGAGGGCAGTGCGTATGGCGCGCTCGGCGTCGTCCTCATGAGAGATCGGCGCGCCGAAGACAGCCATGACCGCGTCACCGATGTATTTGTCGATCGTCCCCTCGTAGCGGCGGATCTGGCGGGCGAGCTGGTTGAAGTACGAAGCGAGGATGCGTCGCAGGTCCTCGGGATCGAGCTTCTCCGCGAGGGGCGTCGACCCGGACAGGTCGGCGAAGAGGATCGTGACGACCTTTCGCTGCTCGCCCAGGGTGGCGGCGCCGAGCGCCTGCACCTGCAGTGACGCGCTCTCCACCGCGGCGGCCTCGCTGGTGACCGGCCGCGCCGCCGCGTGCGCTGCGGCGATCGGCGAGCCGCACGAGGCGCAGAAGCGGTCTTTGGCGCGGACGCCGTTGCCGCACACCGCGCAGGTGGCTTTCGAGCGGGCGCCTTGGCGGGCGGTCATCGCGCGTAAGGGTAGGCCTCGCGGTGGCTGCCCAGCCGCTGCGGAAGCGGGAGCGCCCTAGGGCGCGACGGGCACCGGCTTGGGCGCCTCGACCTCGGTCTTCTCGATCACGAGCTTGCCGTCCACCGGGTTCACGTTGACGGTGTCGCCGGAGTGGAACTTGCCCTGGAGCAGCATCTCAGCGA
>JBDTMY010000094.1:0-17753 GCA_039934015.1 Chloroflexota bacterium
GCGTGCCGCAGACGTGGCACGGCAGACCGGTGCGCTCGTCGACCCACATTCCCTCGGCGGCGTTGAGCGCGAAGCGCGTGCGGCGCTCGCCGCCGGCGCGGTTGAGGCGCATCAGCTTCCGCGCTTGACCTGCCAGCCGACGCAGCGTCGCGTCGTCGAGATCCGCGACCTTCGCCCACGGCGACACACGCTCGAGAAAGAGTGCCTCGCACTTGAACACGTTGCCGATCCCCGAGATCGTCCGCTGGTCCAGGAGCGCGGTCGCGATATCGCGCTCCGGCGGACTCGCGCGCAGCCGGCGCAGCGCCTCATCTTCGTCGAACTCGTCGCGGATGATGTCGGGCCCGAGCCGTGGAAGGACCGCATGTAACGCGATCTCCCGCGACGCCATCAGCTCGACGACCGGCGGCCGGAAGCATGGCGCCACGAACGCGTCGGTCGTGATGACCACCCTGGCGTCGCTTCGCGGTTCCCACCACCGCTCACCCGGCCGGTAGATGTGCCACATGCCGGTCATCTTCAGGTGCGTATGCAGCACGACATCGTCGTCGCCGCGCGCGAACGCGATCAGCAAATGCTTGCCATTGGACTCCACACTGCGGACCACGCTGCCGACGATCTCGAACCGCTGCGCATCCGAAGTGACGCGCGGCGCGACGACCTCGAAGCCCGTGACCACTCGATCCGCAAGCGCGCGGCGGAGCACCGTCGCCACGCGGTGGATCGTGTCGCCTTCAGGCACTGCGTTTGAGGTAGCCGCGGGGCGTTCGTACGAAGCCGGCCTTCCGAAGCGGCTCGGCGAAGGACGAGTCGTCCACGGGTAGCCCGTCGACCTCGTCGAGGAAGAAAGGCGTGCGCCGCTCTGGGCCCGCCTCCGCGGCGAGCGCCTCCGCCACGAGACCGCGGATGCGGACCGCGTCATGCTCGTCGCCTTCGATGAAGCTGAGCAGCGCGTGCTCGTCACGCGAAAGCCACGCGGCGAGCGCGCCGTCGACCTGGATCACGAGCGCGCCGGCGATGCGCATCGGCTTTCGCCCCTCACTTCGCTCGGGCCAGGGCAATGCGGCGCCGAAGAGATTCGCCGGATCGGTCGCGGCGAGCGTCGTGACCCGTGTCACCGGATCGGCCGCGCCCGAGGCGCCGCTCGACTCGCGCACCACACGCAGGCGGTCCACCGCGCCAGGCAGCGCGAACTGCGTGGCGCCGCGACCGGCCACGAAGTACCCGCGCCGCACGCGCCCCGCGTCCTCCATCGCTTTCAACACGCCGTATACGGCCGCGAACCCGCCGGAGACGCCCTCCGCCTGCACGGCCTCGCGCGTGAGAACACCGTGACGCTCGAGCAGCTGGCGCACGCGGGCCGTGACACGTTCGGTCGCGGTGAGCTCCTTCACGCGCAGCGCGTCGACGAGCGACCACCGCCCGGCGGTCTCCTTGGTGAAGGACGTGGCGCGCTGCGCGGTCAGCATCATCGACGCGCGTGACGGATAGACGGAACGCGGCGCGGCGCGCCGTCGCCCGCGGGTGGACGAGGGGCGGAACATGCCGCGCAGCGGCTGCAGCGTGTCGTTGGTGACCTCGCCCGCCCACACCAGATCCCACAGCGCCTCGAGCACCTCGGGCGTGAAGCCGCCGCCGATCGCCGCCTGGAGCTGCGGGAAGAAGAGCGCGCCGCGCGCGGCCAGCGCTTCGCGGATCTTCACGTGCATCGCGCCGGTGGGCCGGTCATCGCGCAACTCGGGCAGCAGATCGAGATGCTCGGTCATGAACAGGGCCACTCGCCCGTCGCGGGGTCCGCTCGCGCCGCCGCCCACCCACACCGCGGAGCCGGACGCGAGGAGCTCATCCAGATCGCCTTCCTCGTAGCCGGCGACGCGTGCGGGCAGGATGCGTGACTCGAGATCGGATGCCGGCAGGAAGGCGCCCTGTAGCTGGACGATCGCGTCGAGCAGCGCGCTTTCGCCCCCCCGCGGCGCGTCGATCCCGTGCCATCCCGTCGCGAAACGCGCGAGCGCCGCCTGCTCGACCGGCGCGACCTCTCTCCGGAGCCGCGCGAGCGATCTCTGCCGCAGCGTTCGCAAAACGCCGGCGTCCACCCACTCGGCTCCGGTCGCGCCGGGACGGAATTCACCCTCCACGACGGTCCCCGCGTCAGCGAGCTGCCGCAGCGCGTCGACGATCGCGCGCGTCGATGAGCCCAAACGCCGGGCGAGGTCCGCGACGCCAAAGGGACCGTGGGTGCGCGCGTACCGCCGCACGAGCGACGCGAGCGGATGGATGGTGCTGGTGAGAAACGCGTCCGGCAGGCCAGGCGGCACGACAGCGCCGAGCGCATCGCGATACTTCGCGGCATCCTCCGCGGCGATGTGTCGGGTCTCGCCGCCGATGACGAGCGACACCGTGCGGCGATCCGTCTCGAGCGCGGCAAGCCATTCGTCGACCGCCACGGGATCGGTGACGCGCGCGGCGAGCTCGTCACGCGTGAGGTCGCCCAGGCGGAGCAGCAGATCGTGCACGCCGTCCGCGTGACGCGCGGCGCGCTCGGGCACGAGGTGCTGCAGCTCGAGCTCGAGGCCCGCGAGCACGTCGGCGTCGAGGAGCTCGCGCAGCTCGGCCTCGCCCAGGAGTGCGCGGAGCTGCGCGGGATCGACCGTCAGCGCCTGCGCGCGGCGCTCCGCGAGCGGGGCATCGCCGTCGTAGACGAAATTCCCGACGTAGGTGAACAGGAGCGACGACGCGAACGGCGACGGCGTGCGCGTGTCGACGGTGATGACGCGGATGGCCCGCGTGCGGATACCGCGGAGCACCTCGAGGAACGACGGCATGTCGAACACGTCCTGCAGAAGCTCGCGGTACGCCTCGAGCACGATCGGGAACTCGCCGAAGCGTGATGCGACCTGCATGAGCTCGGATGCGCGGCGCCGGGTGTGCCACAGCGGAGCGCGCTTCCCCGGCATGCGCCGCGGCAGGAGCAGCGCGCGGCCCGCAGCCTCGCGGAAACGGGCGGCGAAGAGCGGGGTTTCCGACAGGCGCGCGACGACGAGCTCCTCGGCGCGGTCCGGATCGGGCAGGGCGACCTCGGGAGGCGGCGGCAGGTCCGCTTCAGGGAACCGCGCCACGATCCCGTCGTCCGTCCACAGCACATCGATCTCGAGATCGGTGCGCTCGCGCACCATCGCGCCGATCGCCATCGCCCACGGCGCGTGCACCTTTCCCCCGAAGGGAGAGAGGATGCATACGCGCCAGTCACCGACCTCGTCGAGATAGCGCTCGATGACGATCGTGCGGTCATCCGGAACGGCGCCTGTCGCGGCGTACTGATCGGCGAGGTACTGGAGCAGGTTGCGCGCGGCGCGCTCGTCGAGATCGTGCTTCTCGATGAGGAGCCGCGTCGCCGCGGCCGGCTCGGCGGCGCGAAGCGTGCGCGTCAGCGCGCCGATGGCCCTACCGAACTCGAGCGGACGCGAGGCGGCCTCGCCTTTCCAGAACGGCATCTTCCCGGGAACACCTGGCGCCGGCGACACGAGGACCCGGTCGTGCGTGATCTCCTCGACGCGCCAGCTCGACGCGCCGAGGAGGAACGTCTCGCCGACGCGCGTCTCGAACACCATCTCCTCGTCGAGCTCTCCGACCCGACCCTTGCCCGGCTCGGCGCCGACGAGGAATACGCCGTACAGCCCGCGGTCGGGAATGGTGCCGCCGCTCGTGAGCGCGACGCGACCGGCGCCCTCGCGCGTCCGCAGCGTCCCCGCGACGCGGTCCCAAACGATCCGCGGCCGCAGCTCGGAGAATTCATCCGACGGGTATCGGCCGGAAAGCATGTCGAGCACGCCCTCGAAGATGGGTCGCGCGAGGTCGCTGTACGGCGCCGCGCGGCGCACGACACGCTCGAGGTCGTCGACGGTCCACGGCTCGACCGCCACCATCGCGACGATCTGCTGCGCGAGCACGTCGAGCGGATTGCGCGGGTAGCGCGACTGCTCGACCGCGCCGGCGTGCATCCGCTCGGTGAGCGCGGCCGACGCGAGCAGATCGCCGCGGAACTTGGGCATCACAACGCCCTTGCTCGGGATGTCGATGCGGTGCCCGGCGCGCCCGATGCGCTGCATGCCGCTCGCGACCGACGGCGGAGCCTCGATCTGCACCACCAGATCGATCGCGCCCATGTCGATGCCGAGCTCGAGGGAGGACGTCGCGACGAGGCCACGGATGCGGCCGGCCTTGAGGTCGTCCTCGATCTTCAGGCGTTGCTCTCGGGCGATCGAACCGTGGTGCGCATGCACGAGCTCCTCGCCCGCGAGCTCGTTGACCGCGTTTGCGATGCGCTCCGCGAGCCTCCGGCTGTTGACGAAGATGAGCGTCGAGCGATGCTCGCGGATCAGCTCGAGCAGCCGCGGGTGGATCGCCGGCCAGATGCTCGATCGCGCGTCCGCGCGCGTCGCGGGGCCGCTGCGGATCTCCTCGATCTGCTCCCCCAGCTTCGCCATGTCCTCGACCGGCACCTCGACGCGGAGGTCAAGCTGCTTGGTGCTGCCGGCATCGACGATCTTCACCGAGCGCGGACCGTCGGGACCGAAGCCGCCGAGGAAGCGCGCGACCTCATCGAGTGGACGCTGTGTCGCGGAGAGGCCGATGCGTTGTAGTGGCCGCCCCGCCAGCTCCTCGAGCCGCTCCAGCGAAAGGGCGAGATGCGCGCCGCGCTTGCTCGCGACCAGCGCATGGATCTCGTCGACGATCACCGTGTGAACGCCCCGGAGACTCTCGCGCGCGGAGCTCGTCAGCACCAGGTACAGCGACTCCGGCGTCGTGATGAAGATGTCCGCGGGCGTCTTCGCGAAGCGCACGCGCTCCTTGGCCGGCGTGTCGCCGGTCCGGATCGCGACGCTCGGCTCGCGCAGCGGCGTGCCCAGGCGCTCGGCGACGTGACGGATGCCGACCAGCGGACCACGGAGGTTGCGCTCGACGTCCACCGCAAGCGCCTTCAGTGGCGAGACGTACACGACGCGGCACCCCGCCGGATCGGAATAGAGCAGCTGGTCGATCGCGGACAGGAACGCGGCCAGCGTCTTGCCCGAGCCGGTCGGCGCGAGGACGAGCGTGCTCTCGCCCGACGCGATCGCCGGCCACGCAAGCTCTTGCGCGCGTGTGGGCGCCGCGAATGAGCTCTCGAACCATTCGCGTGTGGGCTGATGGAAGGTCGCGAGGGCGCCGCTCCCCATAAGGAGAGAGTACTAGCGCGAGCGGTTTATCCGCGGGGCAAAGACATCGGATGTAGCGCACGGAACAGTGACCGAGAAAGGACCCCAGTACTCCGGTCGAAGCGGGATGAATCGCCCGGTCGTCCCGCCGGTGTACGCGGCTATCGGCTGCCCACTCCGATCGAACACCAGGGTGACGGACGGGTTCGATCCTGACCCAGCGACACACGCCGTGGTGGTCACGTCGTCGCGAAGGGCCGAGAGCTGGTCGAGCGTGATCCTTGTCGCGCCCGAGCCGCTGGTCATCACCGTACCCGCCGTGGGGCCAGCAACGGGTGCCGCCGCCTGGGCGGGCGCGTCGTGCGTTGGCGAGGGCGCTGAGATCGCGGCAAGCAGAACGAGCGAGATGGCGGCCGCCGCAGCGGACAGCGCGATGACCTGCCCGCGTCGCGGCGGCTCAGGTGCTTCGCCGTCAAGATCGATGATCACGTCAGCGCAGCTTGTTCGCCAGCTCTGCGAGCTGCGCGACGCCGAGGGTGCGCGAGGACATCTCGAACACCGTCCCGTTCTCGATCCAGCGGACCGCGGTCGTGCCGTTGACGGTGAACATCGCCTGAGCCGCGCGGCCGCGGATCCGGAGGGGCGGATCGATCACCAGCGCCGACGTGTACGGCAGCGCCTCGCTCTGCGGCAACGGCGCGACCGTGACGAGATCTCCGGTGGTCCGCAGGCGGTAGGTCGTGGCGACGGCCTCGTTGTTCACCAGCCCGGTCTGACCGAGGGACGTGATCCGGAACGTCGAGACGGCATCTTCTTCGGTGAGCACCAGCGTGCGATCGGGGACCGGCTGGGTGTTGAAGGTCGGGCGCGCCATGGTCGGGAGCGCCGGCGCCGAGAGCGTCAGGATCGGCGTCTGGCTCTCGCGCTGGCCCGGCGCGAACGCGAGCGCGGCGAAGAAGACGAGAGCGATCGCGATCGCGACAACGGTGACGGCGGTCATCCCCATGCCCCCGCGACCTGGGCGCTCAGGCCGGCCGGCGTCGAGGTCGTAGATCACGCCAGAAGTATCCGCCTAGGTCGTCGGACCCAGCTGCTTCTCGAGCCAGTCGAGGGCGTGGTCGGCGACCTCTTCCCACCCTGGCTGGCCGACGATCCAATGCGTTCGGCCAGGGAATTCACGGTAGTCCGTGACGGCGGTCGAGCCGGCGTACTTCCGAAAGTTGGCGAGATTCATCTTCGCTTCGACCGTCCGGTCGAGCTCGCCGGCGATGATCAGGAGCGGCCCACGCAGAGAGTTCTTGTAATTGACCTTCGTCACATCCGTCAGCGGTGCGAGGAGCGCTTGCAGGAAGAGGCGCCCGGACGTGGGGATCACCTGCTCGTACGCCGCCCGCTGCTCCGCCTCGCTCAGCGTGTGGACCCAGCCCCACTGGAAGTCCTCGAAGGACATCCGGCGCACGCGCTCCCAGAAAGCCCATCCACGGATCACGGGTAGGCTCGCGCGCACGGAGCTGGGGCCGGGGAGCACGCCCTTTGGCGGCGCGGGATCGATCGCGACTCCTGCTGCGCCGATGCCGCGGTCGAGGAGCAGCTGCACGAAGAGGCCGCCGAAGGAATGGCCGACGAGGATCGGCGGCGTGTCGAACTCGCGGATGATCGACGCGTAGTTGTCGACGATCTCGGTGATGCCCAGCTTGCCAAAGAGTCGATCCGGAGCGCGCTGCAGATCTACGGCGCTGTGGTCGAGGAACGGCCACGCCGGCGCGACGCACCTGTACCCGCGCGCCTCGAAACGCTGGATCCACGGACGCCACGACTCCGCGGACAGGAACGCGCCGTGGATGAAGACGACGGTCCTCAAGTCAGTCATGGTCGGAGATCCCGACCGCGCGCCCGTAGGCCCACCCGCTGATCTCCGGTGGCTCGATGCCGTTAGCGCCCAGGATGGTCGTTGCGTGCGTGCGGTGCTCGTTGCCGTGGTGCACCAGCTGCGCGAGGACGGCACCGACGGTCGAGCGGGTCTTGCGGTCGACCTCGTCGTCCACCGGGATCGCGCGGTCCGGATCGTCGGACGCGGCGATCGCGAGGGCGCGTGTTCCGAGCCTGGCCGCGATCGACGCGAGCTCCTCGAGCGCATGCCGCTCGTCACGCCGGATCTCGGCGCCGATCAGCTCTCCGGTCATGAGCTGCACGTACCACTGTTCGCCGCTGACGAGATGCTGCAGCGTCCCGTACAGCGTTCCGTATGTGCCCTCAGCCTGGTCCTCGAGCCGCGCCGGATCCAGAGCGCGACAGAAGTCGAGAAGCTTGCCGTTCGCCCACGCGTTGTGACGCAGGACGTGATCGAGCGCGGTCTTCACGTCTGGAGGATCGGACTCCCGCGCTTGATGAAGCGTCCGCGGCCCTTGCGGCCGAGGAACGTGTCCTTGTCCACGATCACCTCTCCGCGCGACATTACGACAACGGGCTTGCCCTTCACCTTGCGCCCCTCATACGGGTTGTAGTCGACGCGCATGTGGTGCGTCTTCGCGGAGATCGTGTGCGTCGCCCGCGGGTCCCAGATGACGATGTCGGCATCGCTGCCGATCGCGATCGTGCCCTTCTTCGGGAACATGCCCATGATCTTCGCGGGCGTCGTCGACGTGACCTCGACCCAGCGATTGAGCGTGATCCTGCCCTGCACGACGCCGCCGTCGTAGGTGAGATACATCCGCGTCTCGACGCCCGGCGCGCCGTTCGGGATCTTCGAGAAGTCGCCGATGCCAAGCTCCTTCTGCTTCGGCTGGCCCTGGAAGCCCTCCTTCATGCAGAACGGGCAGTGATCGGTGCTGATCACCTGAAGGTCGTTGCGCGCGAGGCCCTTCCACAGCTCGTCCTGGTGCCACTTCTCGCGCAGCGGCGGCGACATGACGTACTTCGCGCCGTTGAACCCGGGCTCGTCGTAGTTGTCGACCGATAGGAAAAGGTACTGCGGGCAGGTCTCCGCGTATGCGGGCAGACCGCGATCGCGGAAGAGCCGGACCTGCTCGAGCGCGTTCGCGGCGGAGAGATGGACGATGTACAGCGGCACGCCGCCGGCCATCTCCGCGAGGCGGAAAGCGCGGCCGGTCGCTTCGCCCTCCGCCTCGGGCGGGCGCGTGAGCGCGTGCCACTTCGGTGCGGTGTGCTTCTTCGCGAGCGCGCGCTTCACCAGCACGTCGATCACGCCGCCGTTCTCCGCGTGCATGCAGATGAGGCCGCCGATCTCAGCGGCGCGCGTGAGCGCCTTGAAGATCGATGCGTCGTCGACCATGAAGACGCCGGGGTAGGCCATGAAGAGCTTGAAGGACGAGACGCCCTCCCTGACCATCGTGTCCATCTCGCGGAGCACCTTGTCCGACACGTCGCGCACGATCATGTGGAGCCCGTAATCGATCACGGCCTTGCCGCGGGCTTTCTTCAGCCACAGGTCGCGGGCCTTCTCGAGCGGCTCGCCCATGCCCTGCACCGCGAAGTCGACGATCGTCGTCGTGCCGCCGAACGCCGCGGCGCGGGTGCCGGTCTCGAAGTCGTCGGACGCGGAGGTGCCCCCGAATGGCAGCTCCATGTGGGTGTGAACGTCGATGCCGCCCGGGATGACGTACTTCCCGGTGGCGCTGATCGTCTTCGCGCCGCCTGCCTGCAGGCCCTTGCCGATCATGGCGATCTTCTCGCCGTCGACGAGCACGTCGGCTCTGTAATTGTCGGTGGCGGTCACGACGGTCCCGCCGGTGATGAGCGTCTTCGTCATCGCGCGGGAGTTTAGGTCAGCGCAGCGAGTCGGCGAGAACGACGAGCTCCGGAACGGAGCGGCCGGCCGACTCGAGGCGATAGGAGATCCCCCGCTCGGTCCAGTTCACCACGGTGAGGCCCTCGACCGATGCGATGCCCATCGTGCCGCGGACCGCGACCACGGCGCGCAGCGATGCGGCCGGCGGCTCGTTCGCGAGCCAATCCGGGAACGCCGAGAGCTGGACGTCGGTCACGTCCCCCGGCAGCGCGAGCGCCGACAGCAGCGGGCGCGGTCCGAGGAGCGCACCCGTCGCAGCCGGCGTGGCGGTGGGCGCCGGCGCGGGCTCGCTGCCGGTCCGCTGCGCGAGCAGCGCGGCCGCCGCGAGCGCCGTCCCGATGCCGATGAGGGCGATGCGCTGCCAGAGCGCAGCTCCACGTTCTTTGCGATCGAGGTCGATGAGAACGGAGTGCCGGTCAGTACCCAACGTAGACGACTCTCATTTCCGTAAAGAAATCGAACGCGGCGGTGCCGCACTCGCGGTCACCGAAGCCTGAGTCCTTCACGCCGCCGAAGGGGACCTGCGCCTCACCGCCCACGGTCGGGATGTTCACGTGAAGCATCCCCGCCTCCGACTCCTCGGCGTAGCGGAACGCGGTGCTGAGGTCGCGCGTATAGATGGAGGAGGACAGTCCGTAGCCGACGGAGTTCGCGACCGCGAGAGCGCCCGCGAAGTCATCGGCCGGGATGATGCTGACCACGGGTCCGAAGATCTCCTCCTGCGCCACGCTCATGTTCGGATCGACGTCGGCGAAGATCGTCGGCTCGACGAAATAGCCTGCCTTCAGGTCCGGCTTCGTCGGCGCGCTGCCATCGCGCACGACGCGCGCGCCTTCGCGCTTCCCCGCCTCGATGCGCTCGCGCACCTTGCGCAGCTGCGTGTCGTCGACGACCGGCCCGAGACGCACGCCGTCCGTGAGGCCGTCGCCCGCGCGCCAGGTGTCCGCCTTCGCCGCGAGCAGCTCGGTGAAGTCGACCAGTCGCGAGCGGACCACGACGGCGCGGCTCGTCGCGGTGCAGCGCTGGCCCGTCGCGCCGAAGGCGCCGCCCGCGACGCTCTCGGCCGCCTTCTCGAGGTCGGCGTCGTCCATGACGATCACCGCGTTCTTGCCACCCATCTCGAGCTGCACCTTGCAGAGGCGCTGCGCGGCCTGAGCGTAGAGGCGTCGCCCGACGGCGTTCGAGCCGGTGAACGAGATCGCCTTCACGCGCTCGTCATCGATGATCGCGCGCGAGAGGGCGTCGCCCGGTCCGAGCACCATGTTGAGCACGCCGTCCGGGACGCCACCGTCGATGAAGCACTGCACGACCTGCGCGGCGCAGAGCGGCGTGAGCGTCGCCGGCTTGAAGACGACAGCGTTCCCCGCGACCAGCGCGGGCGCGATCTTCCAGGCCGGGATCGCGACCGGAAAGTTCCACGGCGTGATGCAGGCGACCACGCCCAGCGGGTCGCGCACGGTATAGATGAACGTGCCGCGCTGGGTGGAGGGGATCGTCTCGCCGGTGAGGCGCGCCCCCTGCGCCGCCGCGAAGCGCACGTTCGCGACCGCACGGTCGACCTCGCCGAGCGACTCCGGGAGAGTCTTGCCCTCTTCCTGCGTGAGCAGTCGCGCGAGCTCGACGCGCCGGCGCTCCATGAGGTCGGCGGCCTTGCGCACGATGTCGCCGCGCTGGGGCGCGGGCGTGCGGCGCCACTCCTGGTATGCCGCCGCGGCCGCATCGATGGCATGTACGACATCCGCCGGCGTCGAGACGGTCGCGTCGCCGAGCGACTCGTTGCTACGCGCCGGATTCACGTCGCGGACGCGCTCGCGTGAGGTCGATTCGACCCAGGCGCCCGCGATGTAGTTGAGCGCCGGAAGTGTCATCGGTCTAGGGCTTGACCATGTCGTCGTACATGTCGGGCCTGCGGTCGCGGTAGAACTGCCAGGTGTTGCGGACCTCGCGCACCAGATCCATGTTCAGGTCCGCCACGAGCAGCTGCTCCTCCTTATCGGAGGCCTGCGCGATGATCTTGCCGCGCGGGTCCGCGAAGTAGGACGAGCCGTAGTACTCGTTCGGGCCGAATTCCTTCTCTTGCCCGACACGGTTGATGGTCCCGACCCAGTAGCCGTTCGCGATCGCGTGCGCGGTCTGCTCGATGAACCACAGATGCATCGAGAGACCCCGCGAGGTCGCGGATGGGATGAACACGAGCTCGGCGCCGTGCAAGCCGAGCATGCGCGCGCCTTCGGGAAAGTGGCGGTCGTAGCAGATGTACACGCCGACCTTGCCAACGGCCGTGTCGAACACGGGATAGCCCATGTTCCCTGGCCGGAAGTAGAACTTCTCCCAGAAACCGTTCACGTGCGGGATGTGCGTCTTCCGGTATTTGCCGAGGTACTTGCCGTCGGCGTCGATCACGGCGGCGGTGTTGTAGTAGACGCCGACCTGGTCCTCTTCGTAGAGCGGGACGATCAGCACCATCCCGTGCTTCTTCGCGAGCTCCTGCATGAGCTTCGTGGTGGGCCCGTCCGGGACCTTCTCGGTGTACGAGTAGTGCTTGGTGTCCTGCACCTGACAGAAATACGGCCCGTAGAAGAGCTCCTGCATGCACAACACCTGTGCGCCCTGTTTGGCCGCGTGCTCGATGTATTCCACGTGCTTGGCGATCATCGAGTCCTTGTCGCCGGTCCAGGCGCACTGGACGAGTGCCGCCTTCACGGTGGTCATCTCGCCCTCCCCTTCGTGAACTTCGCGTGAACGCGATGCTAGTCGACGCACCCGCGCATAGCATCGATGCGTGGGACCCGCGATCCAATTGAGCGGCGTGAGCACGACCTATGGGGCCACACCGGTGGTCGTCGACGTCGACCTCGAGGTCGCCGCCGGTGAGGTCGTTGCGCTGGTCGGACGAAGTGGCGCCGGCAAGACGACGATCCTGCGACTCGTCGCCGGACTCATCGCGCCGACGTCGGGCACGGTGCGTCTTCTCGGCGCGGCGCCCGAGGTCGCTCGACGGCAGAAGCGCCTCGGCCTGGTGGTGCAGGACGCGCGACTGCACCCCTGGCGAACGGTCCTGGAGAACGTGCGGCTGCCGCTGGAGGTGAACCGGACCACGCAGGTGAACGGGCAGGTGACGCCGGCGCGGTGGCTGGAGCGCGTGGGCGTCGCGGACGCCGCCGGCGCGTACCCGCACCAGCTCTCGGGCGGCATGCGGCAGCGCGTCGCGCTGGCGCGTGCGCTGGTGGTCGATCCGGAGGTGCTCCTGATGGACGAGCCACTCGCGTCCCTGGATGAGCTCACACGCGAGGATCTGCGGGTCGAGCTTCTCCGCATGTGGCAGCTGAAGCCGCGTTCGGTGCTTTACGTCACGCACGACGTCCAGGAGGCTGTGTTGATGGCCGACCAGGTCGCAGTGCTCGCCGGCCGGCCCGCACGCATCATCGCGAACGTTCCGATCACCCTTCCACGCCCGCGGCCGGCGACGCTGCGTCGCGACCCGGCGTTCCACGATCTCGTCGAGCGCGTGCGCGCGCACCTCGCGTGACAGCCTTGCCGCGTCGCACGCTCGTCGACCTTGGCGTCGCACTCGTGGCGCTCGCACTCGTGGCGCTCGTGCTCGAGATCTGGACGAGCGCGTTCCGTGTGCCGCCCTACCTGGTGCCCTCGCCATCGTCCATCGCCGTTCGGCTCTGGACCGACGCCGCGATGTTCGCGCGCGAGGCCGCCATCACCGTCGCCGAGGCTTCGGGTGGATTCGTCGTCGGCACGACCACGGCATTCGTCGCCGCGGCACTCATGGCGCAATCGCGTTTCCTGGAGCGCACGCTCTTTCCCATCGCGATCCTGGTAAAGCTGACCCCGATCGTCGCCGTCGCGCCGCTGTTCACGCTGTGGTTCGGCTTCGGCACCGGGCCGAAGATCGCGATCGCGGCGCTGATCACGTTCTTTCCGATGCTGGTGAACTCGTTCGTCGGCCTGCGCTCGGCGGACGCCCAGGAGCTCGCATTCCTCCAGACGCTCGGCGCCTCGCGCTCGGAGATCTTCCGGATGCTGCGTGTGCCCAGCGCCCTGCCGTTCCTGTTCTCCGGCGCGCGCATCTCGTTGAACCTCGCGCTCATCGGCGCCGTCATCGCGGAGTGGACGGGGGCCGACCGCGGCCTCGGCCGCGTCATCTTCGTCGCCAACGCCAATCTCGACCTCACCGCACTGTTCGGCGCCGTCCTGACGCTCGCGGCGATCGGCATCGCGGCGAACGCGGCCGTCGGCGCGGCCGAGCGGCGCGTGCTTCACTGGCATCCGATCGTGGTGACCACCTGACGCGTCTCGCGCTCCTTCTCGTCGCGTGCTTCATCGCGTCAGCGTGCGCGCCGACGACTGTCGCGCCGAGCGCATCGGCCAAGAGCGCGGGCCCGACCCGGCGGCCGGTCGAGGCGGTGACCTTCATGGCCGGCTTCAAGGCGCAGGCCAACCTTCCGTTCGTCGGCGTCTATATCGCGCAGAAGCGCGGCTACTTCCGCGAGCAGGGCCTCGACGTCACGATCCAGCACTCCGCCGGCTCGGGCGAACACATCCGCCTCCTGGGGACCGGCGCGGTCCAGTTCTCGACCGGCTCCGCCGGCGATGTCATGAAGCGCGTGGCGGATGCCGGCGTGCCTCTGGTCAGCGTCGCCACGATCGGGCAGCGCGGCGAGCAGGCGTACGCGGTCCGCGCCGACTCGAACATCCTCGCGCCCAAGGACTGGGAGGGGCGGCTCGTCGGATACAAGGGAACGGTCAGCGCGGACTATCTCGCGCTCCTGAAGCTCGCGGGCGTGGACCGCTCCAAGGTGCGTGAGGTCGCGGTCGGCTTCGATCCACGAGTGCTCGTGCTCGGCCAGGTCGAGGTCTACCCCGTCTTCACCTCGAACGAGCCGGACACACTCAGCCGCCTGGGTGTCCCGGTGCGGCTCTTCGAGCCCTGGCGATTCGGCGTGCCCTCACTCGGACTCACGTACATCACGACGCGCGACATGGTGGCGACGCGCGCGGACGTGGTCCGGCGATTCGTGGCCGCGGCGCTGAAGGGGATAGCCGATGCTGTCGCCGATCGCGCCGCGGCGGTGGAGATCGTCATGGAATTCGCGCCTGGTGAGGACCGTGCGCACCAGCGGTACATGCTCGATACGGAGATCGAGGCCGCGCTGACCGATCTCACGCGAGCGCAGGGGATCGGCGCCACGCAGCGCGGCGACTGGGCGCGCCTACACGATGTGCTCGTGGAGAACGGCGGACTTTCGAGATCGATCGACGTCGACGCGGTCTTCACCGACCAGTTCACGAAAGATCTTTATCGCGACGGACGTCTCAGCTGGCCGTGACGCCGCGGGCACGCGCAGCCACGCTGGTGGAGCTTCACGTACCCGACCTGGCACTGGCCAAACGCTTCTACGGCCGTCTTGGCTTTCGCGTCGCGCGCGACGAGGCCCCGGTCGATGGCGATGGCTACCTGGTGCTCCGGCGCGACGACGCGATCCTGTGCTTTTGGGGCGGGACGCCCGCCGTGCGCCGGCATCCGTACTTCGGACGATTCCCGCGGACCGCCAAACGCGGCTACGCCGTCGAGATCGTTCTCCCGGTGGCGAACATCACCAGCGCCTATGCGATCGCGACGCGCGCGCGCTGCGTCGTGGAAGAGCTGCGCCTGCGTCCGTGGGGCGCGCGCGACTTCAGGATCGAGGATCCGTTCGGCTTCTACGTGCGGATCACGGAGCAGCATGACGTCCTGGCGGAGGGGCCACGCGCCGCACGTCGCCGGGCTCTCGCGCCACGCGCGCGAGCGCCTCGGCGACCGTGATCTCCGAACCGGGAATGGGCTGATCGGCCGCGATCTCGGCGAGCGGCACGAGCACGAAGGCGCGCTCGAGCAGTCCGAGGTGCGGCACGACGAGCTCGCGAGCTCGTACGCGGCGTCCGCCATACAAGAGGAGGTCGATGTCGACGGTCCGGGGACCCCACCGCGGCCCCGGGACGCGGCCCAGGTCACGCTCGATCCGTCGGGTCCGGGCCAGGAGCTCCGCCGGGGTCAGCTCTGTGGCGAGCGCGACGCAGCAGTTGAGGAAGTCCGGCTGGTCCGTGACACCAAATGGTGTCGTCTCGTAGACGGACGACACCGCTCGGGTCTGGCCGACCGATGACAGGGCCTCGACCGCCCGCCGGATCATTTCCATCCTGTCGCCCACGTTGCTGCCGATCCCGAGGTGGACATCGACCATTCGTCGGAGTATCCACGACACGATGGCCCCCCAATCCACCACCCCCGGCTGGATCGAGATCCACGCACTGCGCTGCGAAGGCCGTCACGGCGCGTACGACGGCGAGCAGGATCGAATGACGTCGTTCCTCGTCGATGTCGCGGTGCGCACCGATCTCGCCGCGGCGATCGAGCGCGACTCTCTCGACGCGACGATCGACATCGCGGCGATAGCCCAGACCGCGCGCGAGGTCGTTGGCGGCCCGTCGCGGACACTGCTGGAGCGCGTGAGCTCGGACGTCGCCACGGCGATACTCACACGCTTTCCGCCCGTCGAAGAGGTCCGCGTACGGATCGTGAAACCCGAGCCTGATGGTCTCGGCGCGAGCGCCGAGGCCGTCGCGATCACCCTGACGCGGCCGCCGCGGACCGCCGTGCGCCGAGCGCCCACGCGACCCGCGACGCGCGGACCGCGGACGCGACATCGTGGACGCGGATGATCGCAGCGCCCTCGAACGACGCCACCGCGACGCACGCGAGCGTTCCCTCCGATCGCTCCTCGACCGGCAGCTCGAACACGTGAGCGATGAACCGCTTGCGTGATGGTCCGACGAGGATCGGAAGCGGCGCGAGACGGCGGCGAAGCTCAGCTGTTCCCGCGATGAGAGCCAGGCTCTCCTCGGGCGTCTTTCCAAAGCCGATCCCGGGATCCGCGATGAGGCGACCGTGATCGACGCCGGCCCGAAGGGCCACGGCGGCGAGCCGTTCCAGCTCGCGGACCACCCGGTCCATCACCGCGCCACGCTCAGCGATGCCTCGCGCCTCGAGCGACCAGCCGTTGTGCATCAGCACCAGATACGCACCATGCTGCGCCGCGACGTTTGCGAGGATCGGGTCAGCGAGTCCGGACACATCGTTGACGATCCGCGCACCCGCACGCAGCGCCGCCTCCGCGACCGCGGGCTTCACCGTGTCGATCGAGAACGGGACGTTCGCGTTGGCCCCGAGCCAGCGAATGATCGGCGTCACGCGCCGGAGCTCTTCCTCGGCGGAGACCGGCGCGCTCCCCGGCCGCGAGGATTCGCCGCCCACGTCGAGAAGATCCGCGCCCTCCGCGATATGCGCGCGCGCTCGCGCGACCATCGCAGCCTCGTCGTTCGCGATACCGTCGCCGCTGAATGAATCCGGTGTCGCGTTCAGGATGCCCATGACCGCCGGTGCGCCATCGGCTCGAAGCACGACCGAAGTATCCCGCCGTTTCGCGGACGCGCTCGATTGGCTGTACGGCTTCGCCGATATGGAACGGGGCATCGGCTGGAACCCGCGCGCGAGCGCCTCGCTCGGGTGGAACCTGCGGCGCACGAGGATCCTGCTCGATCTGCTCGGCGGACCGGACCGCCGGATGGTCGTCGTCCTCGTCGCGGGGACCAAAGGAAAGGGCTCGACCGCGGCACTGCTCGCGAGCATCCTCTCCGCCGCCGGTGCGACCACCGGGCTGTACACGAAGCCGCACCTGCAGAGCTACCGCGAGCGCGTCCGCGTCGACGGGCAGGCTGTAGGCGAAGGCGCGTTCGCGGACGGGGTCGACGCGCTTCGGCCGCAGGTCGATGTGCTACGCCGCCTCGTGCCCGCGGCCGGGCAGCCGACGACATTCGAGCTCACGACCGCGCTGGCCTTCCTGCACTTCGCGACAGCACGCTGCACGGTCGCGGTGGTGGAGGTCGGGCTCGGCGGCCGGCTCGACGCGACGAACGCGACCGACCCGCATGTGTCGGTCATCACGCCGATCAGTCACGACCACATGCGCGAGCTTGGCACACGGCTCGACGGGATCGCGCGCGAGAAGGCGGGCATCCTTCGCCCCGGCCGTGTCGCGGTCGTCGCGGAGCAGCGCGCGACCGCGACCGCTGCGATCCGCGCCGAGTCCGATCGCGTTGGCGCGGAACGTCGCATGATCCCGCCCCTCACCGCCGCCGACGCGACGCGCGTTGGTCTGAAGCTGCGCGGGCCGCATCAGCGCCAGAACGCCGCACTCGCCATCGCCGCGGCGCGCGCCCTCTCGGAGCACGGGGTCGTGACCGTGAACGATGGCGATGTTGCGCGCGGACTATCGCGGCTGCGATGGGCCGGCCGATTCGAGGTCGTCCTGGGCGCACCCACGATCGTCCTCGACGGCGCGCACAACGACGGCTCCGCCGACGCGCTCGCACTCTCGCTGCGCACCGAGTTCCCGGGACGGCCGGTGCGGCTGGTGGTCGGGATGATGCGCGACAAGGACGCTGCCGCCTTCGCCCGCGCCATGAGGCCCGTCGCCCGCTTCGTGTACGCGACGGCGCCGCCCGGCGCGCGCGCGCTGCGCGCCGAGGAGCTGGCCCGACGCTACGGGTCGCGCTCGTTCGCGCAGCTCGCGGACGCACTTGCCGCGGCGCGATCCGAGTCGAAGGCCAAAGACATCGTGTGCGTCACCGGCTCGCTCGCGCTCGTTGGCGAAGCGCGTGATCTCCTCGGGCTACCGATCGCCGAGCGGCTGTGG
>JBDTMY010000095.1:0-13639 GCA_039934015.1 Chloroflexota bacterium
CCGCGGGACCGGAAGGCACCGTGCGCGCCCCAGGCGATAACGACCGAGGCCGCGCGCTCCGCGGCGTCGAGCACGTATGAGTCGTTCCGAGGTCCGACCGGATCTCGCAGGCGGCGGAGCTCACGCGGATCCGTCGCGCGAAGTGCAAAGACGTTCACGATCTCAACGCCGCCGTAGCCCCAGTCGCGGGCGAAGCCGATGCAACGACGGATCGTCGGGTCGTCGGATCGCTCGTCCGCCGTCGATGGGTTCAGCATGCAGAACGCGATCAGCGGTCGGGACAGCTCCCAGCGGCGCCACAGGCGATAGCGATAGCGGCGGTCGCCGGAGAAGACCGCTCCGGTGCTCACGGCGCGCTGAACGGGATCACGTGCTCCTGCTCGTCGGGATCGTTCCGCGCCACGACCGCGATGACCGGCTCGTCGTACGGGTTCTCGGGGTAGTGCGGCACGCCGGGCGCGATGAATAGGAAGTCGCCGGCCTTGGTCTCGAGCGAATGCTGCAGGCGGTCGCCCCAGTGGTGGACCGCCCTGCCGCTGATGACGTAGACCGCGCTCTCGAACTCACTGTGGGTGTGCGGCTCCGCCTTGCCCTTCGGCGGCACGACGATCAGGTTCAGCGATAGGTGCGTGGCGCCGGTCGTCTTGCCCGACACGCCGAGGAAGTACGGGATCCCCTGCTTGGCCTCGAGCGCGACCGCGCTTCGCACCCGGACGGAGCCGCTGTGACCGTCGCGCGTGAGACCGTCCTTGGGGACGCTGAGCGATGGCTCCTTCGTCACTGCACGCCGCCTCGCGTCATCGGCAGCGGGTCCAACACCTTTCGCAGCTTCTCCTCGGGCATGACCTTCTCCTCGAGCGCGATCTCCATGAGCGATCTCTTCTGAGCGAGGGCCCGCTTGACGAGTGCGGCGGACTTCGCGTAGCCGATGTGCGGCGAGAGCGCGGTGATGATGAGGGACGGACTGGCGTCCATCAGCTCCTGCACGCGCTCCTCGTCCACGCGCATGCCCTCGACGGTCCTCACCCGCAGCTGGCGGATGGCATTCGCGAGGATCGTCGCGGAGAAGCACACGGCGTAGTTGATGCCAGGCATCATCACGTTGAGCTCGAGCTGACCCGCCTGCGCGCCCCACGCAACGGTCGTGTCGTTCCCAATGACCTGGAAGCAGGCCTGGTTCACCATCTCGGCGATCGCCGGATTGATCTTGCCGGGCATGATCGACGAGCCGGGCTGCACCGCGGGAATGACGAGCTCACCGAATCCGGTCCGCGGTCCCGAGACGAGCAGTCGGATGTCGTTGCAGATCTGCGAGATCTCGATCGCGGCGGTCCGCATACCGCTGGAGATGCGGACGAACGGCGCCATCGACTGCATCGACGCGAGCAGATCCTTCGCGGGCACGATCGGCTCGCCGTAGCGCTCCGCGAGGAGCGCGCACACGCGCTCGCGGAACATCGGGTCAGCGTTGAGGCCGGTGCCGGCCGCCGTCCCGCCGATGCCGAGCTCGCAGAGCTCGCTCCGGCCGGCGTGCAGCCGCTGCGCCGCGCCGTGCATGCGGTGCGCCCAGCCCCCGATCTCCTGACCGAACGTGATGGGCACCGCGTCCTGCAGGTGCGTGCGGCCCGGCTTGACCACGTTGGCGTACTCCGCGGCCTTCTTCGAGAACGCCGCCGCGAGCATTCCAAGCTCTTCGACCACCGTCTTCGTGAGCTCGAGATGCGCAAGACGCATTGCCGTGGGCGTGACGTCGTTGGTCGACTGGCTCATGTTCACGTGGTCGTTGGGATTGACGTGCTCGTACGTGCCGAGCCCG
The DNA here is from genome assembly GCA_039934015.1 of Chloroflexota bacterium. GTDB lineage: Bacteria > Chloroflexota > Limnocylindria > P2-11E > P2-11E > CF-39. Next base: position 1,817 of record JBDTMY010000095.1, read on the forward strand.
CCGCCGCAGAGCTGATTGGCGCGATTGGCGACGACCTCGTTGACATTCATGTGGAAGGACACGCCGGCACCCGAATGGAACACATCGACAACGAATTGATCCATGTGCTTTCCGGCGAGGATCTCGTCGCACGCGGCGACGATCGCGTCCCGTCGCTTGGGCTCCAGCCGACCTGCCTCTGCGTTCGCGAGGGCCGCGACACGCTTGACCTGCACCATCGCGCGAATGAAGGCAGGAAATGGCTTGTATCCCGAGATCGGGTAGTTCTCGATGGCTCGCTGGGTCTGCGAGCCCCATAACGCGTCGGATGGGACCTCTATCTCTCCGAGCGTGTCTGCTTCCCGACGCGCCGCCATCGAGAAGTAGAATAGATGTTCCGAGTGCAGAAGAATCGGCTCACCTGGATGATCGGTGGACCCCAGGGGAGCGGCATCAACGCCTCCGCCGAAGTGTTCGCAAAGGCCTGTTCGCGGGCCGGGCTACGCGTGTACGCGAACATCGAGTACCACTCGAACATCATGGGCAAGCACTCCTTTTATCGGGTGCGCGTCGACGACGAGGACATCCGCTCCTACCGCGACACCGCCGACATCCTCGTCGCGCTCGACGACGAAACGCTCACCGGCGACGGTCACCATCGCCGCTGGCCAACTCACTTCGGCCACCTGCACGAGATCAACAAGGGCGGCGGCGTCGTCTACGACAGCGAGATCGAGTTCCAGTCAAAGGACAGCGGCCGCGCCGACCTTCGCTTCTACCCCGTCCCGTTCATGGAGATCATCAAGAAGGCCCTCGAAGAGGTGGGCAAGGGCGACCAGTCGCGTCGGTACGAGGTCATGAAGAACACTGTCGGCCTCGGCGCGTCGCTCGCGCTCTGCGATTACCCGTTCGACCTCGTCGCCGAGGTGATCCGCAGCCAGTTCAAGGGCAAGCGCTCCGAGGTCGGCGAGCTCAACGTGCGGGCCGCGCGCCTCGCGTTCGATCACGTGAAGCAGAACGAGAGCGCCAAGGACTTCCCTTACACGCTGAAGCCGGGTTCCGAGCCGAAGGCACGGATCCTCGCGAAGGGCTACGAGATCGGCGCGATCGCGAAGCTGAAGGCGGGCTGCACGATGCAGACGTACTACCCGATCTCACCGGCGACGGACGAGAGCGTCTTCCTGGAGCGGCATCAGCGCGACTACAACCTGCTCGTCGTTCAGTGCGAGGACGAGATCAGCTCGATCAATATGGCGGTCGGCGCGGCCCATATGGGCGTTCGCGTCGCCACGGCCACGAGCGGTCCCGGTTTCGCGCTCATGGTCGAGGGCATCGGCTTCGCGTCGATCACCGAAGCGCCGGGTCCGGTGCTCGTGCTGTACCAGCGCGGCGGCCCGTCGACCGGTCTTCCCACGCGGCAGGAGCAGGGCGACCTGCAGTTCGCGCTGCACCCCGCGCAGGGCGACTTTCCGCATATCGTCACGGCGCCCGGCGACCTGCGCGAGACGTACCAGGACATCTTCTCCGCCTTCAACTGGGCCGAGCGCTACCAGATGCCGATCATCGTCATGTCGGACAAGAAGCTCGCGTCGGTGTACACGACGATCGACAAGCTCGAGCTCAAGTACGACAAGATCGACCGCGGCGAGCGCTTCACCGGCAGCGAGTGGACCGCGCTCGACGCGAAGGGCCCGAACGACAGCGCGAACGGACACAACGGGAACGGCAAGCCGGGCGAGGTGAAGGAGTACCTCCGCTACGCGCTCACGAAGGACGGCATCTCGCCGCGCAGCCGACCGGGCATCCCGGGCGGACGGTTCTGGGTCACGTCCGACGAGCACGACCCCGACGGCCACATCACCGAGGGCGTCGAGATGCGCATGGCGATGATGCACAAGCGCATGGGCAAGCTCACGCTGGCGCAGAAGGCGATCCCCGAGGACCAGCAGTACGCCCTCCACGGCCCGGCGGATGCGGACCTCACCGTCCTCGCCTGGGGCTCGACCAAAGGAACGATCCTGGACGCCATGCGGGTCCTCGCGGAGGAGGGAAAGAAGGTCAACTTCCTCCAGTGCCGGCTGATGAAGCCGTTCCCTGCCGAGGCCGTCGGCAACATCCTGCGCAAGGCCAAGCGGATCGTGTCCATGGAAGAGAACTACTCCGGCCAGCTCGCGTCACTCGTGACCGAGCACACCGGGATCCTCATCAAGGACCGCATCAACAAATATGACGGCAGGCCGCTCAGCGAGGACGAGGTCGTTAGGGCCTTGTCCAACGCGCTCGCGGGCGGCAAGGCCGAACCGGTGGTGACGCATGTCCGTTAACACGCCTACGAAGCTCACGATCAAGGACTACAAGTCCGAGCTGCACAATGACTGGTGCGCTGGCTGTGTCGTGCCGTCGACCCGGATCATCACGCCCTCCGGAAAGCGTCCGATCGCGGAGATCCGTGTTGGCGATGAGGTCCTCGGACACGACGGTCAGTTCCACGTCGTCACCGAGGTCATGTCCCACGAGCATCCCGCGACGCTCCATCACGTGACCGTAGAGGGCCTTGGCACGGTCATGCTTACGTCGGATCACCCGATCTACATGACACGAACTGACCCCGCGACAGGTGCGCGACGGTTCGACTGGATCCCCGCGGACGAGGTAAAGGTCGGCGACGAGATCGCTTACACCCGGTCGCCGTCGGTTGCTGAATCGCGGACGCTGGCGATCGTTGGCGGACAGGACAGCAAGGCAGTCAGGAGATCCGCTGCCGTGTATGACACGGTGTATGTGACCGCCCGTGTAGTCGCGAACGAAGTCAGACCCTACCAAGGCATGGTGCACAACCTCGAGGTGGCGGACGTCCATTCCTACGTGACCGATGTGGCTACGCTCCACAACTGCGGAGACTTCGGCATCCTCACGAGCATCCAGATGGCGCTCGCGCAGCTGCAGCTCGATCCCGACAAGGTCGCGGTGTTCTCGGGCATCGGCTGCTCCGGCAAGACGCCGCATTACATCAACGCCTACGGATTCCACACGCTGCACGGCCGCGTCCTCACGGTCGCGACCGGCGCGCGACTTGCTAACACGAACCAGACCGTGCTCGCGCTGGGCGGAGACGGCGACGGCTACGGCATCGGCGCCGGCTACTTCGTCGGTGCAGGCCGCCGCAACGTGGACTTCGCGTACATCGTGCACAACAACAACGTCTACGGCCTCACCAAGGGGCAGGCCTCACCCACTCTGGCGAAGGGCAAGAAGACGAAGTCGATGCCCGAGCAGTCGATCCAGGACGGCATCAACCCCGTGGCGATGGCCATCGCCTCCGGCTACACCTTCATCGCTCGCGCGTACGCGCTCGAGCCGAAGTACACCGCGAGCATCATCGCCCGCGCGATCGAGCACAAAGGCGCAGCGCTGGTGGATGTGCTGCAGACGTGCCCGACGTACAACGACCTCTATACCAAGGAGTGGTACGAAGGCGCGGACCTGGCCGACAAGAAGTCGCGCCTGTACAAGCTCGAGGCCCAGGGCTTCGACGGCAAGGTCCAGGATCCGAGCGACGCGCAGGAGATCATCGCGAAGAAGTCCGCGGCGGTCGCGCGCAGCTACGAGGCCGAGCCGATCCCGATCGGCGTGTATTACGAGATCGACCTGCCGACGTACGAGGACGAAGTCTTCCGCCGCATCCCGGGTCTAAGAGACACTCCCCTCGTCGAGCAGAACTCGTTCGAGCGCGACGTCAATCCGCTACTCGAAGCGATGCGCTAGCCACATCCCGCAGATCAGTCTCTGCGCGTCACCCGCAGCTCGTGCGCTCCGTCCGGTCGCGTGTACTCGTAGAAGACGTCGCCCGCCTCGGTGATCTCCACGTAGCGAACGCCGCCCGGCCCGCTGACCGTGCCGAACGCCGGGCCATCGAGGCTGACCCGTTCCCAATGGCGCAGGTCCCGGCTGCGCGCGAGGCCGCAACGCTCCTCGTAGTTCTCCGCGAGCGACGCGCTGCCGTCGTACAGCCCCAGCCAGTCGCCGCCGTCGGGAACCGCGGTGCTGAGGCGGGTCGTGAAGGAATCCCACCCCGCCGCGCTTGGTAACAGCACGGCGCCTTCCCAGGTCCACCGTCTGCCGTCCGGACTCGATGCGATGCCGCTCGCCGAGATCGTGCGTCCGGTGGACAGGGCATCGCCGGTGTCGTGCAGACCCGTGCCGCCGGACAGTGGCAGCGTCCCGTAGGAGACGAACATGAGCCAGCCGTCGCCGTCGCGGCGGAGCCACGGGTCCTTCACCGCTGCGAGGCCGAGATCGAGCGGGTCCAGCACGATCACCATGTCCGCGGGATCGAAAGTGTCGACGGACCGCGCCTCGACGAGGCCGATGCGCCAGCGCCGGTCGTTGTGGCGCACGAAGCTCAGATAGAGACGCCAGCTGTCGCCGACGCGCGTGAGCGCGCAGCGCTCGATCGACTCGGCGCCGAAGGGGGCCTTGTCGGCGGCCCACACGGTGTCGTAGCGAACGCCGTCACGGCTTGCGGCGATGCGGACCTCGTATCCGCGCTTCGGCCGCGGACCACGCAGGCGATACACGACATACGCATCCGTGCCGTCGCTGAACGCGCCCGGCGCGCCGGCCCAACAACCCGGCGCATCGCACGGCGGCTCGACGATCGTGCGCCCACCTTCCGGGTCGAAGCGGATCACGTCTGCGGCGGCGTGGTGCCGAGATGCTTCGCCACGAAATCGATCTGCATCGCGACCTGCTTGAGCCTTTCGTGAACGACGAGCGAGCCGTGCCCCGCGTCGTACCGGTACTCCTCGAACGGCTTCCCCAGCTCGCGCAGGCGGTCGCGATACACATCGACGCTGCGCGACGGACAGCGCGGATCGTTCTGGCCGACGAGGAGCAGCATCGGCACGCGCACGCGATCGATGTAGGTGATCGGATTGGCGACGCGGTAACGCTCGGGCACCTCGGTCGGCGTGCCGCCGAAGAGCGCGGCGTCGTACTTCTTGAGCGGCTCCATCTCGTCCTCGTACGCCGGGAGGTAGTCGCCGATAGGAACGATGCCGATGCCGAGCGCCCACCGCTTGGGCTGCGTGCCGAGGCCGAGGAGCGTGAGGTAACCGCCCCACGATCCGCCCCCGAGCACGCTGCGCCTCGGATCCGCGACCTTCGTCTCGACCGCCCAGTCGTGCACCTTCGCGATGTCCTCGAGCTCCGTCAGGCCGGGGCGGCCGACGATCGCGTCACGCCACGCCTTGCCGTACCCGCTCGAGCCGCGGTAGTTGAGGCAGACGACGGCGAAGCCGTGATCCACCCAGGCCTGCACGGTCGGCGAGAAGCTGTCGCGGTCGGCGTACTCCGGGCCGCCATGGATGAAGAAGAACGTTGGATGTGGCCCGCGGCCGGCGGGCTCCGCGACGAAGACGTGCACGCCGTCCACATCGGCGTCGCGGTACGCGACGCCGGCCGGCGCGTCACTTCCGGCCAGGATCACGCCCCCACCGGCCTGCCGGACGGCCGCGGGCTCGGATGAACGATCGAGCATGTACCAGACCTCGCCGTCGGGACGCACGCGCGCGGCGGAGATCGTTCCCGGCTCTGTCGGGAGCCGATCGAGGCTCGCGCTGGCCAGGTCGTAGCGATAGAGCTCGGTGCGCCCGCGGTGATCGTGACCGATCAGGAGCGAGCGCCCGTCGGGATACCAGTCGGCGAACGTCTCGCCCGGGAGGTCGAGATGGATCTCGCACGACGTCCCGTTCTTCGCGTCGAAGACGAGCGGGCGCTCGAGATCCTCGCGGTCATGCACGGCGAGGTAGCGCGCGTCGCCGACGACGGGCGACCATCCACCCGACGGCGAGACGCCGTGACCGGGTCCGTGGGAGAGCTCGGCGACACACGTTCCGTCGAGATCGACGACGCGCAGGACGCGGTTGCGGCTGTCGCCGTGCTCGGAATGGAACAACGCGACGAGCTTGCCATCGCGCGAGAGGCCATCGATGAAGGCGCTCTGCTCGTGCCTGTAGATCCGGCGCGACGCCTTCCCGTGCGCGACGACGTAGACGCTCGAGCCCTCGTCCGAACGCGAGCGAGCGATCACCGCGTACCCGGCGGCAGGCCCGCCGCCGTGGATCGCGATGCGACCGCTGTAGGCCGGCGCGAGCTCGGGCGCGATCGTCTCGCGCTCGCCACCGTGCCACGGCTCCCGGACCCACCGACCCAGCTCGTTGCCCTTCTCGTCGTCGAACCACCAGATCCACTCGCCCTGCGGATCGATCCGGCTCGAGACGCGGTAGCCCGTGCCCTCGGAGCGGTCCGTCACCTGGCGGCGCTCGTCGGTGCGCCTGTCCCAGGCATAGACCTCGAACTTGCCGCCGGCGTTCGACAGGTACAGGAGCCGCTCGGGCTTCTCGCGCGCCCAGGTCGGGAACATCACGACGGTGGCGCGGAAGCGGCGCTTCCAGATGGCTTCCGACATCCGCTTTAGCGGCCGTCGCGATGGACGCTGAACACGTCGCGCACGCCCTCGAGCTTCGCGAGCACGCGCGAGAGCTGCTCGACGCTGGTGACGGATAGCGTCGCGTTGACCGTCGCGGTCTTGTCGGGATTCGCGAGCGCCGACAGTGCCATGAGCGCGACCTGGTTCTCACTGATCACCGCCGCGACGTCGCGAAGGAAACCGTCGCGGTCCCAACCCTCGATGCGGATCGCGACGGGGTACGTGCGCGCGGCGGACTTCTCCCACTCGACCTCGACGTGCCGTTCCTTCTCCGAGCTCGCCTTCACGTTCGTGCAGTCCGCGCGGTGCACGGTGACACCGCGCCCGCGCGTGATGTAGCCGAGGATGGGGTCGCCCGGGACCGGATTGCAGCAGACGGCGAACCGCACCAGCAGATCGTCGACGCCTTTGACGGTGACGCCACCGCGTGACGACGTCGGGGGCAGCGGCGGTGCTGACCCAGGCAGCTGCTGCTGCGCGTCGTCGACGATCCCGAGGCGCATCACGACCTGCGCGGCGGTGACTTCCCCGTACCCGAGCGACGCGAACAGCGTGTCGACGTCGTGCAAGTTCAACGCTTCGGTGACTTTGCGCAGGTCTTCGTCCGACAGGTCGCCGAGCGAACGCTGGGCGAGGCGCTTCAGCTCGCGGTCGAGCAGCTCTTTGCCGTGCGTGACGTTCTCGTCGCGCTGCGAGCGCTTGAACCATTGGCGGATCTTCTCGCGCGCGCCCGGAGTGCGGACCATTCCGATCCAGTCGCGCGACGGGCCGCGGGCCGCCTTGCTGGTGATGATCTCGACGATGTCGCCCGATTGCAGGCGGTGATCGAGCGGCACGATGCGTCCATTCACCTTCGCGCCGATCGTGCGGTGCCCGACATCGGTGTGGATGCGATAGGCGAAGTCGATCGGCGTCGCCCCCGCGGTGAGCGCCTTCACCTCCCCCTTCGGCGTGAAGACGAATACCTCGTCCTGGAAGACGTCGACCTTGAGCGACTCGACGAACTCCTGCGCGTCGGCGACGTCGTGCTGCCACTCGAGCAGCTGCCGGACCCACGCGAGCTTCGACTCGTAGTCGCGGTCTCGGTCCGCCTTCCCGCCCTCCTTGTACCGCCAGTGCGCGGCGATCCCGTACTCGGCGAGCGCGTGCATCTCCTGCGTGCGCACCTGGATCTCGAGCGGCTGCCCGGCGGGGCCCATCACCGCCGTGTGCAGCGACTGATAGAGGTTCGCCTTCGGGACGGCGATGTAGTCGTCGAACTGGCCGGGGATCGGCGGCCACATGGTGTGCACGACACCGAGCGCGGCGTAGCACGCGGGCACGTCCGCCACCATCACGCGGATCGCGAGCAGGTCGTAGACCTCGTCGAACCCAACGCCCTTGCGGCGCATCTTCTGCGCGATCGACCAAAGATGCTTCGCGCGGCCCGACAGCTCGGCGCGGATGCCGACCTTCTCGAGCTCGCTTCCGAGCATCTTCATCGCCTGGTCGATCGAGCGCTCGCGGACCTGACGCCGCGCGGCCAGGTGCTCCGCGACCTCCTTGTACTGCTCGGGCTCCAGGTATTTGAACGCCAGGTCCTCGAGCTCCCACTTGATCTGCCAGATGCCGAGGCGATGGGCGAGCGGCGCGTAGATCTCGATCGTCTGACGCGCGATGCGCTGCTGCTTCTCCGGCGGCAGGGGTCCGAGCGTCCGCATGTTGTGGAGCCGGTCGCAGAGCTTGATGATCACCACGCGGAGGTCATCGGCCATCGCGAGGAACATCTTCCGGATGTTCTCGGCCTGGTGCGCATCGCGCGACTGCCCCTGGAGACGGCCCAGCTTCGTGACACCTTCGACGAGCCGGCCGATCTCGTCGCCGAACTCGAGGCGGATGTCTTCGGCCGTGCGCGCCGTGTCCTCGGGGACGTCATGCAGCAACGTCGCCGCGATCGTCGCCGCCTCCATGCCGAGCTCGGCGATGAGCATGGCCACCGCCGCGGGATGCGTGATGTACGGCTCGCCCGACACGCGTTTCTGCTCGGCGTGCGCCTCGGCGGCGTACGCGTACGCGCGCCGAACGAGCTCCGCGTCGCCGTCCGCGTAGTGACGCAGCATCTCCCTGACGATCACTTCCGCGTCGATCGTGCCATGCCGCTGTGGCCGAAAACGATCGGTGATGCTGACGATCCGCGACGTGATCGGGTTCGCGCGCTCCGCCATCAGGCCACCGCTGCTTCGAGGCGCATGCGGTCGGCGGTCCCGACGGGACCGAAGTCGAGCAGCTCGAGCTCGACGAAGCCGCGGAGACCCACGCCGAGGCTTACGACGGCGTCAACAGCTCCCGCGTCGGTCATCGCGCCACTGTGCTCGCCGCGGCGGAAGGCCATCGCATCGAAGGTGAATGCCCCGACCTTGATCTTGCAGCGCAGATGATCGGCGTCCGCGCCGACCTGGCGGATGTTGAAGACCTTCACGTTGCGAAGCAGGAGGTGCGGACGCGGGTTCCCCGCCCCGCACGGCTCGAGCGCGCTGAGCTCGAGTGCGAGTCGCCAGGTGAGCGACTCCGGCTCGATCTCGGCGTCGACGCGCAGCGATGGGACCGGACGGACGCCGCCGAGGCGACGGCGAACGACCTCGTCGAGCCGCTGGATGAACGCCGGGATGTTCTCGCGCAAGACCGAGAAGCCCGCGGCCATCGCGTGACCGCCGTGCTTCGTCAGCAGGTCGTCGCACTCGTCCAGCGCCTCGGCGATGTGGACCTCCGCGATGGACCGGCATGACCCCTTCCCCTCCTCGCCGTCGATGGCGATGACCACCGCCGGACGGCCGTAATCCTCGACCAGGCGCGAAGCCCCGAGGCCGACGATGCCCGCGGGCCAGCCCGGATCCGCGACGACCGTAGCCCAGGCATCGGGCCGCTCCGCGGCGCGCTCGCGCGCGCCCTTGACGACCTGGCGGGTGAGATCCTGGCGCTCGCTGTTCTTGGCCTCCAGGTGCTCGGCGAGGATCTTCGCCTCATCCGCGTCTTCCGTGAGCAGCAGGCGCAGCGCCTCCTCCGCGTCCGCGATGCGCCCGGCGGCGTTGAGCCGCGGCCCGAGGACGTAGCCGATGTTCGCCGCGGTCACCTGGCCACGCTTGAGGCCGGCACGCTCGATGAGCGCGCGCACGCCGGTGAGCGGGACGCGATTGAGCGCCTCGAGGCCCGCGCGTACCAGCGAGCGGTTCGCCCCGCGAAGCGGCACGACGTCCGCGACGGTCGCGAGCGCCACGAGCTGCATCAGCTCGTCGCGGCGCAGCGCGAAGCCGAGCTCGCCGAGCAGCCGTCGCGCGAGGACCAGCCCCACACCCGCGCCGGCGAGATCCTTGTCGAGCGACGGGTCGCCTGGACGGCGCGGATTCACGACCGCGTAGGCATCCGGGAGCTCGATCGGCGGGTGGTGGTGGTCAGTGATGATCAGATCGACACCCAGCGAGCGCGCGAGCGCCGCTTCGCGGACCGCCGTGACGCCGCAGTCGACTGAGACGATCACCTTGGCGCCATCGGTGGCGAGCTGGCGGATCGCCTGCTCGTTGAGCCCGTACCCCTCCTCGTACCGGTTCGGGATGTACGCGGCGACCGCTACGCCGAGTTGCCGGAACGCACGCACGAGGATCGCCGACCCCGCGATGCCGTCGACGTCGTAGTCGCCATAGACGACGATGCGCTCGCGAGCCGCGAGCGCACGACGCAGACGCTCGACGGCGCGATCCAGGTCGAGCATCGGCGATCCGCCCTCGACGGCTTTTGCGGCGATGAAATCGGTCATCTCGGCGACCTCGATGCCGCGCGCCGCGAGGATGCGCGCGACGAGCGGCGGGATCCCGTCGGGGGCGTCCAGGTCCGCGGCGATCGGCAGGATCCAGCGGCGAAGCGCGGCGAGGCTCATCTGACGCCCAGTTTCTCATGCCGCCCTCGTACGATGACGTGGTCGTGCGCCTCATCGCCCTGGCTGCCGCTTTCGCGATCGCGACGTCATCGTGCGTCTCGGGCACGTCGGCGGCCTCTCCCACCCCGACAACGACTCAGGCCGTACCGGTCGCCTCCGCCACGGGAACGGGCCCAGCCGGCCTCGCGGAGAGACCGCTCGCCAAGGTCGGCGCGCCCACGCGACGCTGGTACACGATCCCCGACGGGCTGTTCCGCGTGGACGTGCCGGTGTCGATCATGTTCCCGGACATCGACGCCGCGCCCGGCCGGCCCCGCGCGCGGCTCCGCTCGACCGGGATCACGGTCGATCTCGCGGAGAGCGCAGCGGGCGCGCGGCAGTGGGTCGGCACGCTCCCCTTGAGCGGCGCCGCCGCCGGAGAACAGACCGTCGAGTACCTGGTGCGCCTGCGAGACGGCTCGGACGCGGTGCTGGAAACGCAGGCGCTGATGCTGTCGCAGCCCGAGTACGTCGTGTGGACGCTGGACTTCGAGGGCGACGCGGCGGGCGACGGCGAGATGGCCAACACGGCCGCGATCGCAGACCGCTTCGGCGTGCCCATGACGCTGATGTGGAACCCCCGCGTGTGGACCACCTCACAGGTCAGCGCGTCGCGCGCGGACGCCATGCTCGCCTGGACCAAGCTCAGGTTGACCAAGGGCGACGAGCTCGCGCTCCACCTGCATCTGTGGACCGACTTCGTCCGAGCCGCGGGCCTCGCGGCGCGCACGCAGCCGAGCTGGGCCGGCCGCGGGGATGGCTACGACGTGCCGCTGACCGCATACGACGAGACCGAGACGAAGACGCTGGTCGCGTACGCGCTGCGCCTCGTCGCGGAGCACGGCCTGCCGAAGCCGACCTCATTCCGTGGCGGCGGGCTGTTCGCGAACGCGGCGAATCTGCGGGCGGTCGCGGCACTCGGGTTCACCGCGGACTGCAGCGCGACGCCGGCCGGACCATTCGGGCGCCTGCAGCTGCCGTGGACGCTTGCCGCCGACGCACAGCCCTACTACCCGTCAGGTGAAGACGCGAACCAGGTCGGCGAGCTGCCGCTGCTCGAGGCGCCGAACATCGCGGGCAACACCTTCGGCCACACCGTCACCTCGATCACGGCGATCGTGAATGCGGATCTCCGGATGATCGCCGCTCCAGGCCAGCCCGCGACGGCGCGGCGGGCACTGACACTCGTGAGCCATCCGGGAACGATCGACGCGACGGAGCGCGCGGCGATCGAAGCGCTCTTCGGCGCGTTCGACCCATACCGCTACGACCGCGACGCTGGACCGCTCCGCTTCGTCACTCTCGCGCAGCTCGCGAAAGCCTACCGACCCTAGAAGTCCTGAGGCGGGAGCGCGCTAGCGGCTCTTTGTCGGTGCCGTGCTGGCGGGCTGGGCCGCGACCGCCG
>JBDTMY010000096.1:0-5168 GCA_039934015.1 Chloroflexota bacterium
GCGCCAGGCATGGCGGTCGACCTGGCTGCCGAGGTTGAACACGAGCTCGCCGCCCAGATAGCCGCCGACGGCGACGAAGATCAGCCCCGCGCCGGCGAGGACCGCGGCACCGTTGTCGAACAGTGGCCACCATCCAAGACGCGCGCCGAGGGAAACGAAGTACAGGAGCGCGGCGACCAGCATCGACGTCGCATGGAGGCTGCCGATACGTTTGCCCGCGCCGCTGAGATCGATGTAATCCGCGTAACCCGCGAGTGCCGCGGCGAGCATGCTCACGAACCCGATGCCGATCGCCCAGGTCGCTCCCGTTGGCTGCCCGACGGCATCGAGGACGGTGCCGATGACCAGCGCGCCGATCGGTACGTCGGTCAGCATCGGGTGCAGCGGGTGGCCGAGCCACGTCCCGTGTAGGAAGTCCCGCAGCGCCGGGAACGGCCCGTAGAGTGCGCGGAAGATGCGCTGCATCAGGGCGCCGAGCGGGTCGGCCCACGCGGCCTGCGCGTTCAGGACGGGTTCGAGCCAGCGACGCAGCATTGCGCCACGATTCTATTAGCGGATCGTGACCGAGCTTGCCCCCGCCGTGACCTTCACCGTGACGCGCGCGGTCGCCGAGCCATATCCGGCCGTCTCAGCCGAGTTGTTGCTGGCGACGACCCGGGAGTTCGTGCTTCGGAGCGAGAGCAGCGCGCCGTTCATGGTCACGCGCGCTTCAACGCCTTCGGGTACCTCGATGACGATGCTCGACGCGCCGGCGTTCACTTCGATGCCCACCGCCGCGGTCGGCTTCGGAAGCGTGAGCGTGAGCGACGCCGCGCCGACGTTCATCTCGACGCTCGTGACCGTCACGCCGCTCAGGTCGACGAAGAATTCACCCGCCCCGCCATCGATCGTGAGATCTGTGGGGATGTCGCTCGCGAAGCATACCTCCACGTCTATCGCTGCGCCGCTGACGTTGCGATTGCCGCTCTGATCGATGCGCACATCCGCTTGCTGACCGCTCCGCTCGAACTCCGCGCGGCGGAGACGCAGGTCGTCGTTGGCGCTGTGCGCCTCGACGAGCGTCGTGCTCCCCCCGCTCACGCGGAATCGGCCTGCACCGCCGTTGATGTCGAGCGACAGTGAGGTCGCGCTTTGCCGCGCGACAGCCACGTCGCGCTCGCCGCCGGGGGCGTCGCCGAAGCTGAAGACCGGACCGCCGATGAAGCTCGGCTGCGTCGCGAGCAGCACGAGACCGAGGGCAATGACCCCCACGTCGATGCCGAGGGCGGCGACCGGCCAGCGGCGGCCGATCGCGATATCGACGCCGGCAAGGATCAGTAGGAGTGGCCAGAGGGTGAGGAGCGAAAGGGCGGTCACGCCCGGAATGAGGCCGAAGTTCACGAGCAGGAAGACAAGACCGATCGTGATCAGGATGAGCGGCCAGGAGAGACTTCGGCGCGCGATCATCGCCGCGCCCGCTGCGCGAGCAGCAGCACCCCGATCGCGATGAAGACGAGCGGCCACGCGAGATCCCACCGGACGAGGCGGAACAGGCCGGCATTGCTGAGGAGGAAGATCGCGCCGAGCGCGATCAGGACGACTCCGAACGCCGCACGGTTCCGCTCCGCAACTTCGGGATCGGCCGGTCGCACGGTGACAGGTGTGGCGGCGATCGGTGCCGTCGCACCCGGCTCGCTACTCGCGGCACCCTCCAGATTGGACGTCGTCACATCGGACTTCACGAACGGCGCAGGCTGGCCCGGTAGGGGCACCAGGACGACGAGGACGATGTAGCCGAGCAGACCGAGCCCTCCCGTGAGAATCGTGCCCACCACGAAGAAGACGCGCACGAGCGTCGCATCGACCTGCAGGTACTCCGCGATGCCGCCGCACACGCCGGCGGCGACCTTGTTCGTTGTGCTCCGTTCAAGACGCGTTGGCATGACCCACCCTTTCTCTTAGCTCGTGCGCTGTAGCGATGGCCAGCGCGGCGAGCAGGCTCAGCGGTACGACGGGCTGCTGCGCTATCTCCAAGGTCGCGCTCGCGGGCACCGCGAGCGACGCGAGCAGCATCAGCGCGACGTCAAATGCGTTGGCGACGACTGTCGGCAGGACGAACGCGACCGCGGACCACACCGCGACCGCGCCCATTGAGACAACGCCCACCGCCACGAGCGCGCTGACGACGGCGAGACGCGACCGCGGCCCCGCCGCCGCGATCGCCGCGCCGTCGAAGAGCGGCGGGCGTTCGTCCGACTCGAGACGGAGCGCCCGCCGCAGGGTCGTCTCATCCAAGAGGTCGTCACGCCGATCGGTCATGGCCGTGCCTCCAGCGTCACTCTCAGCAGCGCGCGAGCGCGCAGGAGCTGGACACCGACAGTCGCGGCGGGGCGGCCGGTCACGGCCGCGATCTCCTCGATCGACAGCTCGCTGAAATACCGGAGCACCACCGGCACGCGATACAGCTCGGGTAGGCGGGCGACCGCCGTGCGCACGCGCTCGCGTTCCTCGCGTGCCTCGAGCGCCTGGTCGGGTGTCTGAGCGCGATCGGGCACTCCGGCGGCGTCGTCGACGGTCGTCGTGCGCGCGCGCTCGCGTGTCCGCGAACGGCCGATGCTGATCGCCTCGTTGGCGGCGATGCGCAGCAGCCAGTGCCGGACCGGGCGCGTCTGGTCGTAGCGCGCCCAGCTCCGGTACGCCTTCACGAACGCGGAGCTCGCCGCCTCGCGCGCCGCGTCGCGGTCGCCGAGGATGCGGAGAGCTACCCCGTAGACCTCGTCCTGGTGATCGCGGACGGCGTCGGCGAAGGTCACGCGGGCGGCACGGACGAAGGTCTCAGGAAAGAGCGCGGCGAGGCTGGCATGGGTGGTCATTCTCCGTCCATACGACCCGCGCACCGCCGTCATTTCGCCAGGCGCTGCTGAACACGACCCTTCGCCGGCGCGGCGGACCGCGAGCATCAGAAGGGTGGGTTCGGGATGGTGGGTGGGAGCACGCGCAGGGCGATGCTCGCGAGGATCTGGATCAGCAGGAGCGCGATGAACGGCGAGAAGTCCATGCCGCCCGCCATCGGCAGATAGCGGCGGATCGGCGAAAGCACCGGCTCGGTGACGTTCAAGACGAGCTCGTTCAAGCCGAAGGGCAGACGTATCGGGACCCACGACATGATCACGCGTACGAAGATGGCCAGGATGAGCGCCTGCGCCGCGATGTTGATGAACGCCTCGATGAACACGATCAGGAAACAGGAGGTGCACATCTAAGGCTTCCTCGGGATGTCCAGGCGGTAGCGTGACGGCGTCGGCCCCGTTTGCCCCTGATAGCTTGAGCCGAGCTCCGGAGATCCGTATGGACGCTCCGCGGGGCTGCTGAGCGGGAAGAACGACAGCTGCCCGACGCGCATTCCGGGATACAGCGTGATCGGGATGGTGTTCACGTTCGAGAGCTCGAGGGTGATGTGTCCGTCCCACGCCGGGTCGATGAAACCGGCGGTGCTGTGGATGAGCAGTCCGAGGCGGCCAAGACTGCTCTTGCCTTCGACACGGGACACGACGTCATCGGAGAGGCGGATGCGCTCCCGCGTCGAGCCGAGCACGAACTCGCCCGGATGAAGGATGAACGCTTCGGTCTCCGCGACCTCGACGAGCTCGGTGATGTCGTCGAGCGGACGCGCGAGATCGATGTACGCGTGCCGACTGGAGCGAAAGACGCGGAAGAATCGGTCGAGGCGGATGTCAAGGCTCGCGGGCTGCACGCACGCCGGGTCGAACGGCTCGATACCGATGCGCCCCGAAGCGATCGCGGCGCGGATGTCACGATCCGAGAGCACCACCGTCGCGAAGTATGGGGTTGACGCGGCGCGCGAGCGCGAAGACGCTCTCGCGCAGCTCGGCCCACGTGCTGACGACTTCGTCGGCTCCGGCGATGCGCACGCGGGCGAAGCCCCAAAGGACCTGGATGGTGTGCGCGCCCGCGGCCTTTCCCATCGCGACGTCGGCGTTCGCGTCGCCGATCACGACGCACTCCGCCGGCGCGCACCGTAGTCGCGCCATCGCGTGCTCGGCGAGATCCGGCGCCGGCTTTGGCCGCGACACGGAGTCGCCGCCGAGGTACACGTCGATCTCGCTCGCGATACCCAGACCGCGCAGGATCCGTTCGCAATCCGCGGCGCGCTTTCCCGTCACCGTCGCCTGCAGCAATCCGGCATCGTGGAACGACCGCAAGGTCTCGCGCGCGCCGTCATAGAGCTTCGTTGCGGGGATCATCTCGCGGTCGTAGATATCGCGGTATTCCGCGCGGAATGTCTGCGCGAGATCCGGTGTGAGATCGGGCCACGCCATCCTGAAGATCGCTTCGAGCGGCAGACCGGTCATGGCGCCGACGCTCTCGAACGGCAGCGGCCGGCCGCCGTGCGCCTCGATGACGCGGTTCGCGGTGTCGACGACGAAGGGGACGCTGTCCGTCAGCGTGCCGTCAAGATCCCAAAGAACAGCGCGGAGGGCCCGCGGCGGGAGCGCTACCGTCGCTTGCGCCGGGTAGCGACGGCGACGGCCGGCTCGATCGGGAGGACGGTCTGCTCCGCGAACTTGCGATCGCGCGTCTCCTGTCGACGACGCACGAGCTCTTCCAGCTCGTCGTAGAGCGCATCGGGATCCTGAAGGCCGGCGTAGACGATCTTGAAGCGCAGGTAGCTCATCGGATCGGACTCCGCCAGGCGTTCGAGGACCATCTCACCGATGCGCTGCGATCCGACCTCGGACGTGCCGCTCTGGCGGATCGTCGCTTCGATGTCGTCGATGAGCCTGTCGATCGCCTCGGGCGCCAGCTGTTTCGAGGCGGCCTTCCCGATCGCCCCGGCCAGCTTGCGGCGGTCGAACTCCTGGCGCGTCCCGTCGCGCTTCAGGACCTGGATGCGCGCCGACTCCGACCGCTCACGGGTGGTGAATCGCTCACCGCAGGAGTCGCACGCGCGGCGGCGGCGGATCGAATCGCCGTCCTCCGCCTCGCGGGAGTCGACGACGCTGGTGTCCTGGTGGCCGCATGAGGGGCAGCGCATACGCACAAGATATGGGGCAGGGGGCCACAAAATCTAGTGGCAGGCGCAAAGCAACACAGTCATGCCAGGGCGCGTGGGCCAGGAGCCGCTGGGCGGTCGGTCAGCGCCTCCGCAGGAAGCTGGGCACCTCGAG
>JBDTMY010000097.1:0-10399 GCA_039934015.1 Chloroflexota bacterium
TCGCGGCGTACGTCCGCAGCACGCAGCGTTTCGTCAGCGGCGAGATCCGCGTGCGTCTCCACCGCGGCGTGGCCACGATCGCCGGTCGCCGCTCGCCGCACTCGCTCTACTCGACGGCGCTCGCGACCTACGGAAAGGGCGACCAGTTCGACCACAAGGCGTCGGAAGGCTTCATCACGGTCTTCGGCCTGCCGCTGCGGACGCAGGCGCGGATCCAGGCACTGTGGGGCGAGGGCAGCGAGGCGATGCTCGACGTACCACGGAAGGCGCTCGAGGCGCCCAAGCCGAAGAAACGAGCGAAATGAGCAAGGACCTGTGGAAGGGGCGCTTCGAAGGAGCGCTGGACCCGAGGGTGCGCGACTTCACCGCCTCGCTCGAGCTCGACAAGCGCCTCGCGTCGCACGACGTGCGCGGCAGCATCGCGCACGCGCGGATGCTTGGTCGCCAGGATGTCATCTCGAAGGACGAAGCCGCGACGCTGATCCGTGAGCTCGAGCGCATCGCGGTGGAGATCCACGATGGCAGGTTCGCCTGGCCCGCCGAGGCGGAGGACGTGCATTCCGCGATCGAGGGCGCGCTGACCGAGCGCGCCGGGCAAGTCGGTGGAAAGCTGCACACCGGCCGCAGCCGCAACGACCAGATCGCGCTCGACCTTCGCCTCCTCGTCGTCGAGCTGCTCGGCGATCTCGATCGCGCGCTTCTCGCGCTCGCGCGGGCGCTCGTGGAGCGCGCGTCCGGCGAGATCGACACGGTCATGCCGGGCTACACGCACCTGCAGCGCGCGCAACCGGTTTCGCTCGCGCACCACCTTCTCGCGCACGTCGAGGCGCTGCGGCGCGATCGCGTTCGCGCGAACGAGGCGCGCGAGAGAGCAGCGGTGTCGCCGCTCGGCGCCGGCGCGCTCGCGGGCGTGCCGTATCCGGTGGACCCGTCGGCGGTCGCGGACGAGCTCGACCTGCCGCGCACCTTTCGCAACAGCATCGACGCGGTCGCCGACCGGGACTTCGTCGCGGACTTCGCGTACGTGTGCGCGCTCGCCGCGGTGCACGCCTCGCGCTTCGCCGAGGAGCTGGTGCTCTGGACGAGCGCCGAGTTCGGCTTCGCCGAGTTCTCCGACGACCACGCGACGGGGTCGAGCATCATGCCGCAGAAGAAGAATCCCGACGTCGCCGAGCTGGTGCGCGGCCGAGCCGGCCGCATCATCGGCGACCTCGTCGCGATACTGACGACGCTCAAGGGGCTGCCGCTCGCCTATGACGGCGACCTGCAGGAACACCGCGTGCCTCTGTACGACGCGGCCGCCGTGATCCCCGCGCTCGACACGCTGGCCCTGGTCGTCACGGGCCTACGCTTCGACCGCGACGCGCTGCGCCGCGCGACCGAGCGCGGCATGCTCACCGCGACCGATCTCGCCGATCACCTCGCGCGGAGGGGTGTGCCGTTCCGTGAGGCGCACGAGATCGTGGGCCGCCTGGTGCGCGGACGGCTCGATCAGAAGAAAGACCTGGCCGGGATCACGCTCGGCGAGCTGCGAGCCGTGGATCCGCGGTTCGGGGACACCGCCGCGGCGGAGATCGAGGTGACGCGCTCGCTCGCGTCGCGATCGTCGCCGGGCGGAACGGCGCCCGAACGGGTGCGGGCGGCGATCGAGGAAGCCCGCACCGCGCTGCGCGCGTGAGCGTCAGGATCAGGCCCGCGCGCGCCGACGATGTCGACGCGATGCGGGGACTCATCGACGGCTACGCCGCACAGGATCTGATGTTGTCGCGCTCGTCGGATTTCCTCCTCGAGCATCTGGCCGATTACATCGTCGCCGAGGATGAGGAATTCGCCGGCTGCTGCGCGCTCGCGGTGCTCACGCGCGACCTCGCCGAGCTCCGGTCGCTCGCGGTGCGGCCCGAGACGTCCGGCCGCGGAGTGGGGAAGGCCCTGGTGGACGCGTGCGTCGCGCAGGCGAGGCGTCTCGACCTGCGTCGCGTATTTGCGCTGACGCTGGTGCCCGAGTTCTTCGAACGCTGCGGTTTCACGCTCATCAGCCTCGGCCGCCTCCCGGAGAAGAGCGCGGCGGAATGTCCCGTATGCCCGAAGCGCTTCGCCTGTGACGAGCAGGCGATGCTCATCAATCTCGACGGCACCAAACCCGAGCGGCTTCAGCCCGGCGAGCCGTGGGGCTACACGCGCATCTTCCTCGGTCAGGAGCCCGCGCGTTGATGACGCCGCGCGGCCGGGGTGTAGCGTCCAAGACGTGCCCGTTCGAATAACGCCTCGCGGGACCCGCGGATCCACGTTCTTCGACATGCCGCCCGGGCTGAAGGGGATCTTCGTCGCGATCAACGTCGCGTTCTACCGCCTCATCGGCCGACGCATCAAGATCCAGGGCCGGCCCCTACTTCTGCTGACCACCGTCGGCGCCAAGACGGGCAAGCGCCGGCAAGCGGCACTCGCATGGTTCGACGATGACCCGCCGCGCGAGGGCACGTGGCTCATCGTCGCCTCGAAAGGCGGCTCCGCCACGCATCCGGGCTGGTACCTGAACCTCGCGCGTCGTCCGAAAGACACGACGATCGAGGTCGACGGCAAGACGGTCGCCGTCGAGCCCGAATCATTGGACGGTCCCGAGCGCGAGCGCGCCTGGGCACGGATCGTCGCGCGGGCTCCCGGCTACGGTGCGTACGAGGTGACCACCGATCGCGAGATCCCGGTCGTACGTCTCACGCGCAGAGCGTGACGAGGAGCGTGAAGGCGATCCTCGGGTAGCCTGCGCCGATGTCCCGCAGAGCCAAGGCATTCGTCGCAGGCATCGACGCTGTGATCATGGGCGTCCTCGCGTACAGCGAGACCGGCGGGAGCTTCGGCATCAGCGCCGCCGAGCTGATCCTCTGGGGCGCTGTTGGGGCGGCCGTTCTGTGCGCGCTCGTCGTGCTCGTCGACGGCGCCGCGACCATCGCGTGGGCGGCCATCGGCTACGTTCTTTTCGGCGCGCTTCTCACCAACGGGAGTCCGCACTGGACGCTCGCGGCGCTGGCCCTCGCGCTGATGCCGCTCGTGCCACGGCCGCGGGACTCGCTCGGATTCGGGCTACTGGTCGCGGTCGTGACCGCCCTGATCGCGCGCGGGCTCGTCACCCTGCTCGTTTCAGCGCCGTGAGCGAATAGCATCTTCTGGTGACCACGCGACCGACGATCCGTTCGGTGAGCGGGCTCGTGGCGACCGACAACCACCTGGCGACGGCCGCGGGACTCGCCGTCCTGCGAGAAGGCGGAAGCGCGGTCGATGCCGCCGTCGCGGCGGCGGCGGTGTGCACCGTGACCCAGCCGCACCGCACCGGGATCGGCGGCGACCTCTTCGCGCTGGTCTTCGACGCGCGCACGCGCGAGGTGCGGGCATACAACGGCTCGGGCGCGGCGCCGAGGTCGGTGGATCGCGAGGCATTCTCGGAGGGCTATCCCAAGGGTGGGGCGCGCGTCGCCACTGTGCCTGGCGTGCTCGCGGCGTTCGCCGACCTGATGGAAGACCACGGCAAGCTGGGTCTCGAGCGCGCGCTCGCGCCCGCGATCCAGTACGCCGAGGAAGGCTTTCCCGTGAGCGACGGGCTCGCCGAAGGTTTCGTCGACAGCGGCGCGCGTCTGGATGAGGAATGCGCGCGCGTCTTCGGGCCGCGTGGCCGCTTTCCACGCGCCGGCGAGATCCTCCAGCAGACCGACCTCGCGCAGACATTGCGCGAGGTCGTGGCGAACGGGACCGCCGTGTTCTACGGCGGCGACCTCGGCGCCGCCTTCGCCGACGGGCTCGCGACGATGGGCGGCCACATCACGCTCGAAGATCTCGCCGCGCACGCGACAGATCGACCCGAGCCGATCGCTGTGACGTACCGCGGACTGCGCGTGTTCGGACAGCCGCCTGTCTCGCAGGGGCACGTCCTGCTCGAGGAGCTGGCGATCGCGGAGGGCCTCGATCTCCGGGAGTACGGCTGGGGCAGCGCGGATCTCGTGCATCAGATGGTCGAGATCAAGAAGATGGCATTCGCCGATCGGGACGCCTATGCCGGAGACCCGCGGCAGGTGCGCTTCGACGTCGAGCGCCTCTTCGATGGACCCTTCGTCGCGGCGCGTCGCCGCGCGATCCCCGCCAGAGCGACCGAGCGCACCGAGGCGGGGGCGCCGGCAGTGCTCGCGACGGACACGACGTATATGGCGATCGTGGATCGCGACGGCAACGCGGTGTCGCTCATCGAGAGCGTGTTCAGCGAATTCGGCGCGGCCTGCATGGTCCCGGGCACCGGGATCATGCTCAACGACCGATTGACCGGGTTCTCGCTCGACGCCGCGTCGCCCAACGCGCTCGCTCCGGGCAAACGGCCGATCCACACGCTCAACACCGTCATCGCTCTCGAAGGTGCGACACCGCGCCTGGTGTTCGGCACGCCGGGACGTCATGCGCAGGTGCAGACGAACTTCCAGCTCGCGGTCGCCCTGATCGATCACGCTATGGACGTGCAGCGAGCGATCGAAGAGCCGCGCTGGTATCACGAGTCGGGCCGCGCCCTGAAGATCGAGAGCCGTTTCCCGGAGCCGACCCGCAAGGGTCTCGCGGCGAAGGGCCACGACATCACGCTCGTCGGCGATTGGGCCGAGGTCACCGGTGGCGCGCAGGCGATCGCGATCGACGAGAACGGCGTATTCAGTGGTGGCGCGGATCCTCGCCGCGAGGGCAACGCGGCAGGCTACTAGGCGATGCGATCGTTCCTGATCCCGCTGCTCTACGCCGCGCTGGCGATCGCCTCGTCCTGCGATGCGTTGCCACCGTCGCCGGACCCGGTCGCGAAGGCGTACGCGGAGGCGTGGACCAAGGGGCAATACAAGGAGATGTGGGATCTCCTCACCGAGGAGTCGCGTCAGCGCATCGGCACGGAAGGGTTCATCGACCGGCTGCCTCTGATCGCTGAGGCGATGACCATGCGCTCGCTGGAGGCGACGACCGGACCGTCTACGCGTGAAAAGCTGCCGACCGGCTCGCCGGATCCGCGCAGCGCGACCGTTCCCTTGGACGTCACTTTTCACACCACGCGCGTCGGTGACTTCAAACGCAGCACGACGCTCTCGCTCGTGATGGTCGGCGAGAAGGACAAGGCCGTTTGGCGTATCTCGTGGTCGCCGGAAGCGATCCTGCCCAAGCTGTCGGCCGGCCGGCTCGTGCGGATGACGCGCGTCGCGACGTCGCGCGGCCGCATCGTCGCCCGCGAGGGCACCGAGCTCGCGACCTTCATCGACGGCGCGAGCGTCGGTGTGGTGCCCGGCCAGGTGCGCTCGGAGGACGGCCTCGCGACGAGCCTCGCGCCGATCCTCGGCCTGAAGCCCGACGAGATCAAAGCGAAGCTCCACCAGTCCTGGGTGCGGCCGGACACCTTCGTGCCGATCCGCACCCTGGCGGGCGCGTCACTCACGGCGGCGCGTCCCGCTCTGACTGTGATCGAAGGAGTGCAGCTGCAGACGACGCGCGTGCGCAGCTACCCGACCGGTCTCGCGTCGCAGACCCTTGGCTATCTCGCGGAGGCCAGCGACGCGGAGGCGCAGAAGCGCGCAGCGCGGGGCGTGCAGTCCGGCGATCTCATCGGCAAAGCGAACAGCGGACTCGAGGACACGCTCGACGACGTCCTGGGTGGCACCTACGGGTGGCGGCTCACGATCATCGAACCCAACGGTGAGGTGGCCGAGGTGCTGGGCGAAACGGCGCCGGTCCCGGGTATGGACGTCGTGCTCTCGCTCGATCCCGCCGTCCAGCTGGCGGCAGAGAACGCCCTCGGAGACCGCAAGGGCGCGCTCGTCGCCGAGGATCCGTGGACCGGCGAGATCCTGGCGATGGCGAGCCGCCCCACATTCGACCTGAACGCCTTCGCGAATGCCGACGCGCTCAACATCGCGCGCTTCTCAGCCGATGCGCGCAAACCGCTGTTCAACCGCGCGACCTTCGGCCAGTACCCCACCGGCTCGTCTTTCAAACCGATCACCGCCGCGGCCGCGATGAAAGAGGGCCTGTACAAGTGGGGCGACCGCATTGACTGCCCGGCGCGCTGGACCGGGTACGGCGAGCAGTGGGCGCAGCTGAACCACGAGACCGGCAACCTCGGCCCCATCGATCTCCGCACCGCGCTGGCGCGCTCGTGCAACACGTTCTTTTACGAGCTCGGCAAGCGACTTAACGACAGGAACACCGATCTGCTGCCGAATGCCGCGAAGAGCTTTGGTCTCGGCAAGGCGACGGACATCGACTACGTGCTCGAGGCCGAAGGCCTCGTGCCAAGCCCGGCTTGGAAGGCGCAGCGTCCGACGGACAAGACATGGAACCCCGGCGACGCGACGAACCTCGCGATCGGCCAGGGTTTCCTGCTCGCGACGCCGCTGCAGATGGCGAACTACGCCTCGGCGCTCGCCAGCGACGGGATCGTGTGGAAACCGCGCCTCGTGATCGAGATCCGCGATCGGGCGGGCACCGTGCAGAAGAAGTTCGAGAAGGCTGAGCTCGGGCGCGCCGCGAGCATTCCGACCGACCTGTCGCTCATCCGCGACGGGATGCGCGCGGTCGTCGCGGACGCCGACGGCACGGTGTTCTTCCCGTTCCGCGGCTTTCCGGTGTCGGTCGCCGGTAAGAGCGGCACGGCCGAGACGCCCACCGGCGATCCGGACGGCTGGTTCATCGGCTTTGCCTCGTTCGAACAGCCGTCGATCGCGTTCGCCGCCGTGTTCGAGGAGTTCCGCGAAGGACCCGGTAACTTCGCCTCGCAGACCGCCGGCACCGCGACACGCGAGGTCGTGGGCGCGAAGTTCGGCGTGAAGTGAGCGAACGCGTCAGCGTCGTCTACCCGCTCACACTGACTTTCAAGTTCCTGACCATCAGCTCGTACATCCGTGTCGTCGACGGGACCGGCCGGCTCGTGAGTTACGTGAAACAGCGCGCCTTCCGGCTCAAGGAAGACGTCACGATCTACGCCGACGAGTCGCAGACGCAGGCGCTCTTCCACATCAAGGCGAACCAGATGATCGATATCGGTGCGACCTACTCCATCAGCACCCCCGACGGCCGGCCGCTCGGTGCCGTGAGGCAGCGCGGGATGCGAACGCTGTGGAAGGCGACCTACGACGTCCTCGACGACAGCGGCAGTCCTATCGGCCTGATACACGAAAGGGACGCCATGGTGAAAGTGATCGACGCTTTGATCGGCGAGATCCCGTTCCTCGGATTCGTGATCCAGCAGTGGATCAACCCTACGTATCTCATCGATAGCGCCGACGGCGTGACGGCGCTGCGGCTGCGCAAGCAGCCGTCGCTCATCGAGCGCAGGTTCATCGTGGAGCAGGAAGCGCCGCTGCCGCCGCGCCTTGAGCCGCTCGTCTTGCCGGCGGTGCTCATGGTCGTGCTGCTCGAGCGCGGCCGGGGCTAGCTTTCGGCCGGTCCAGCCCGCGCCGCCTAAACTTGATACATCCCAACGATCACTGACGCCCCGGCGACGCGGCGCCTCGAGAACGGCCTGGTGCTGTACGCGCTCGAAGCGCGGCACGCGCCGGTCGTTTCGCTTTGGGTCTGGTACCACGTCGGTGGCCGCAACGAGGTCCCCGGCACCACCGGCATGTCGCACTTCCTCGAGCACATGCTCTTCAAGGGGACGCCGAAGCATCCCAAAGGCGATCTCGACCGGCTGCTCGCGCGCTACGGCGCGCAGTGGAACGCCTTCACGAGCGAGGACGTGACCTGCTACTTCGAGACGGTCCCGAAGGCGCACTACCCGACCGCGCTCGAGCTCGAATCCGACCGCATGCGCAACGCGCTCATCTCGGTCGAGGAGACCGAGGCCGAGCGCACCGTGATCGTCAGCGAGCGCGAGGGCTACGAGAACGATCCGTCCTTCCTTCTCGGGGAGGAGCTGCAGGCGATCGCCTTCAGCCGACACACGTACGGCCAGGGGGTCATCGGAAGCAAGGACGAGATCAAGCTCATGACCCGCGACGGTCTGTACGCGCACTACCGCCGCTTTTACGCGCCGAACAACGCGTACGTCGTTGTGACCGGTGACGACGAACCCGAACGTCTCATCGAACAGGCCGCCGCGGCGTTCAGCCCGCTCGATCGGTCAAACGATCTCGGCGAGCCGCCCAAGGCGCCCGAGCCCGAGCAGCACGGCGAGCGGCGCGTGACGGTGCACCGCGCCGGCGGCACGCTGCCGATCGTGATGCTCGCGTTCCGCGCGCCGCGCGCCACCGACCCGCGCGCGGCGGCGATCTCCGCGCTCTCGGTCGCGCTCTCGGGGACCTCGGGTGGCAGCGACGGCGCATCCGGTCGCTCATCGCGGTTGCATCGCGCGCTGGTGGAAACCGGCCTCGCGGCCGATGCCGACGCGTCGTTCCAGCTCATGAAGGACCCCTACCTGTTCTTCGCCGACGCGACGCTGCGGCCGGGCGTCAAGCACGCCGATGTGGAGGGCGTCCTCCTCGAGGAGCTCGCGAAACTCTCGAGCGACCTCGTCGCGGAGGACGAATTCGCGCGCGTCCGGCGCCAGCTGCTCGCCTCGACCGCGTTCAACACCGACACCGTCACCTGGCGCGCATACCGCTGTGGCCAGCTCCTCTCGACCGGCGCGGCGACTTCGATCGGCGATTGGTACGCAAAGCTCGAGGCGGTCACGCGCGAGGAGATCCGGGACGCAGCTGCGAGCCTATTCGTCGAGCGTTCGCGCAGCGTCGGGTGGTTCGTCCCCGAGGGCGACGCGGCATGAATCGCGTGCACCGCAGCGTTCTCGCGAACGGGCTGCGTCTCGCCGTTGTGCCCATCGCGGATCTGCGCTCCACCTCAGTGCTGCTCGCGGTCGAAGCGGGGCAATGGTTCGAGCCCGCCGGTCGACCTGGTATCGCGCGCCTTGTGGC
The DNA here is from genome assembly GCA_039934015.1 of Chloroflexota bacterium. GTDB lineage: Bacteria > Chloroflexota > Limnocylindria > P2-11E > P2-11E > CF-39. The sequence continues at coordinate 8,916 of JBDTMY010000097.1, forward strand.
ACAGACGATGTTGCGCGGCACGAAGCAGCGGGATGCCGCGTCGTGGGCCAGCGCGCTCGATGACCTGGGCGCGGTCGCGCGTCTCGATGTCGGCGCGCATGCGGCGGTGTTCAGCGCGCAATGCCTCGGCGACGACCTCGGCGAGCTGCTGGCGCTGGTGGCCGAGGCCGTCCGCCAGCCGGCGCTGGGCGATGCGGAGATCGAGTTCGTACGCGGACAGACCCTCGCGCATCTGGAGAAGGACGAGCGTGACACGCGCGCCGTGTCGGATCGCGCGTGGCGCCAGCTCGTCTATCCAAATGGGCACCCCTTTCACGCGCCCGCGATCGGTGATCCCAGCGTGGTTCGCTCGGCGACGCCCGAAGAAGTGCGTGCGTATCACAAGAGCGCGATCAATCCGGACGGGGCGGTGCTCGTCATCGCCGGCGGGACGACCGCCGCCGCGGCGAAAGGCGCCGCTGACCGCGTGTTCGGCGATTGGCCCAAACGTGCGCAGCCGCGCGAGGCGCACTACCCGCCGGTCACGCTCGCAACGACGAAACGACAGGTCGAGCTCGTGCCGGACAAAACGCAGAGCGACGTCATCATCGGTTGGCCAGGGCTCCCGCGGACCGACCCCCGGTTCACCGCGGCACGCGTCACCAACATGGTCTACGCGGCGGACACCTTCGCGAGCCGCGCCGGCAACGTCATCCGCGACCAGCTTGGGCTCGCGTATTACGTCTTCAGCGGCATGGGGGCGAGCCGCGGCCAGTCCCCGTGGATCGTGCGCATGGGCGTCAATCCGCAGAACGTGCACCGGGCCATCGACGTGGCGCTCGACGAGCTGCGCAAGATCACCATCGGCCAGATCGCCGACGACGACCTTGCGCTCGCGAAGGACAAGCTCGTCGGAGAGCTCGACGTCGCGCTCGAGAGCCCGGCCGGTGTCGCCGCGATGGTGCTCGAGGCCGAGATGTTCGACCTGGGCGACGACCACTTCGAGCGGTATCCACGCGAGCTCCGCGCGGTCACGAAGGAGCAGGTGGTCGAGACGGCCCGCACATTCCTCCCGCCGGACCGTTACGCGCTCGTGGTCGCCGGCCCCGCGTTGCCGGAGACGCCGGTATGAGCGCGGCATTCACGCCTGAGCTCATCAAGAGCTTCGACGAAACGGGCGTCGTCGAGATCGAGACAGTCTCCCCGGAGGGCACGAAGCACTTGATGAAGATCTGGCTCGTTGTCGTGAACGGCGTCCCGTACGTGCGCTCGGTGCGCGGGACGAAGGGTCGCTGGTACCGCGAGCTCCTCGCGCGTGGCGAGGGCGCGATCGTGGTCCGCGGTAAGCGCACCCCGGTGAAGGCGAAGCGCGACAGCACGAAGGCCGCGATCGATGGCACCAGCGACGCGCTGCGTCGCAAGTACAAGACCAGCGGCGCGTCGCTCGACTCGATGCTGCGCGCAGACGTTCTCGACACGACGGTGCGACTCGAGCCCTACTAGAT
>JBDTMY010000098.1:0-4300 GCA_039934015.1 Chloroflexota bacterium
TCGCCGCCGATGTCGCCGTGCGGCACCGCTAGCTTTCCCCACGCCGGGTGATCGATGGTGGCGACGCCGATGTCACGTCCATCACGCTGCATGACCCAGCGGCGGGAGACGTACGTGTCGTCGGGCTGCTCCCACCAGTACCGCTCGACCACGGGATCCGTCGGCCGCGTCGGACGGACCTCCGTCGACACGTCGGCGTAGAAGGACGCGTCGTCGAGCGTGGCGTCGCGGAACCGCAGCGCGCCCATCACCCGCTCCGCTTCAGGCGGCCGGTCCGCTTCGCGTAGCGCTCCACCTCGACGAAGAGGCGCAGTCCAAGGGGCACCGACAGAACGCCTACGACGAGCGCCGGCCATACCTTTGGCCAGAGCGTCAGCAGATCGGCGCCGTCGAGGAGCGCCATGCGCATGCCCTCGATCACGTATGTCGCCGGCGAGATGACCGAGAGCGCCTGCATCCACGACGGCAGAACGTCGACCGGGTAGTAGACGCCCGAGACGAGGAGCACCACGGCCTGGACGATGTACGCCATCTGCAGCCCCTTCTCGGTCCAGAGCAGCGGGAACGACGCTGACGCGATACCAAGCCCGACGAACGCCAGTGCTCCGACGGCGAGGAGCACCACCGCCGAGAGGACATTGGCGCGCGACAGATCCACGGGCACGAACAGCGTGACCGCGGCGAGGATCGCGATGCTGAAGGCGGTCGCGCGCACGAGCGTCGCGCCGCACATGCCGATCAGGTGCGTGAAACGCGGGACGGGCGACATGAACGTGTACTCGATCGTGCCTTCCCAGCGCTCCCAGGCGATGACCTCGCCGATGTTCTCGAAGATGATCCCGAGGAACCTCCAGGCGATCGTCCCGACGAGCAGGTACAACACCGTGCGCGAGACGACCGCGGGATCGATAGCGGTGCCGCTGATGGTGGGCAGGGCGAGGCCGATGTACGCGACCGAGAGCGACGTCACGATGCCGTAGACAGGCCAGACCAGCTCCCACGCCCAGTACCGCTTCGACAGCGCGATCTCGCGCTCGACGAATGCGTAGGCGAGCCCGAGCTGTCCGCCCACCTGGGTCGTCACTTCGTCTTCTCCTCGGCCGCCGCGTCGGCCTCGTCCAGCCGCCGGCCGGTCACCGACATGAAGACGTCCTCGAGCGCCGTGGCGCCGTGGCGCGCTCGGAGCTCCTCGGCCGTGCCCTCGGCAACAAGACGTCCATCGTGCAGGATCCCGATGCGATCCGAGAGACGCTCGGCCTCGTCGAGGTCGTGCGTCGTCAGCACGATGGTGGCGTCGTGTTCGTCGCGAAGATCGCGCACGAACGTCTGCACTTCGCGCTTGCTGCGGATGTCGAGTCCGGTCGTCGGCTCGTCGAGCAGCAGGAGTGTCGGGGCGGTCAGGAACGCGCGGGCGATCGCGACCTTCTGCTGCATCCCTCGCGAGAGCTGCTCGAGCGGCTCGTTGACCCGGTCGATGTCGACACCCAGTCGTTTCAGGATCGCGAGCGCTTTCCCGCGCGACTCGTCCGGCCCGACGCCGTAGAGACGCGCGGAGTACACGAGGTTCTCCATCGCCGAGAGCTTCTTGAAGAACGACGCTTCGACCGAGACGCGGTTGATCATTCGCTTTACGGCGTTCTCGTCATCGCGGATGTCGATACCGAACACGCGCACCCGACCGGCGTCCGGCGTGAGGAGCGTCGAGAACATGCGGATGAGCGTCGACTTCCCCGAGCCGTTCGCGCCGAGCAGCCCGTAGATCTCGCCGCGGACGACGCGCAGCGACACGTTGTCGACGGCGCGCCGAATGCCCTCGCGCGAGGACTTGAACGATTTGGTGACCGCCTCGGCCACGAGCGCGTCGCGGCCGGGCGTTCGTAAGGCTTCTGGTCTGGTCGCTGTCAGCGTGGCCACTTCGTTCTCCCGTTCGTTAATAGAAACCAAAAGACCGTGGGTCCCTGCCCACGGTCCGAAGGTCACGAAGCGGGAGCGCGGTCCCTAGACCAATCGGGTAGTGGGCAGGCTCCGGCGAGGCATTGCCTCGACGGCACCAGTGCGTGGAATTGCGTTGGTAAGCACAGGCCCACTTCCTTTCAGCGAGTCACGCCGGCGCGTGCGGTTGGGGACGATAGCAAGCCGAGCGGACAAAGTAAACGGGCGAGGGGAATTCCCCCTCGCCCGTTTCAGTGCGGTGCTAGAGCGCGGTTCGTCGGCCGCTGAGCATCTGGAACACGAGGACGACGAGCGCGAGCACGAGCAGGATGTGGATGAGCGATCCGGCCGCCGGCAGTGCCACGACGCCGAGCAGCCAGAGGACGAGAAGGACCAGAACAATGGTCCACAGCATTTGCCCGCACCTCCTTTTCACTGCCATCGCTCGCAAGGTCCGTGCCACAGGCGATGCGCCGGTCGCTCCCTCGCGGCACATACGCTGCTCTTCGTGCGAGAACGCAGAGCGCTGCACGCTCTTGGCGTGTCCATCGCGGCGGGGCTCCTGTTGCTCCTCGCGATCGCTGTTTCGATCCGCCTCGAGCTGCGCGGACACCTCTATGCGGACGCCGCGAGCGCCCCGATCGCGCCGGTGGCGCTCGTCCTCGGCGCCGAAGTCTACGCGGACGGCAGACCGAGTCCCGCGCTGGCTAGTCGCCTCGACGTCGGCGTCGAGCTGCTGCGGATCGGGCGCGTGCGCGCGCTGCTCATGAGCGGCGGCAACGGGACGTTCGAGATCGGCGCGATGCGGGCGTACGCGATCGCGCGTGGTGTTTCGCCGGAGGCCATCCTGCTCGACGCATCGGGTCAACGGACGCTCGCGAGCTGTACGGCGGCGCGCGATCCGTTCGACCTGCGCCGCGTCATCGTCGTGAGTCAGGAAACGCACATGGCGCGCGCCGTCTACACCTGCCGGCGGATCGGGATCGACGCCGACGGCGTGGCCGCTCCCGAGTTCACCGGCGACCGCGTCCTCGTGTACCAGGTACGCGAGCGCTTCGCGCTCGTGTATGCCTGGCTCGAGGTGAACATCGGCGCGCTGTTCGGCGGCGTCTGAGAAAGCGAACGCCCCCCGGCCGAAGCCGAGGGGCGTTCCAGCGGAGGACGGACGGAGTTAGACCTTGACGAGCTGACCTCGCAGGATCCCACCCGCATTCAGGGTGGAGTGCCAGTTCATGTAGTAGGTCGCGGGGTTCGCGATGAGGTCGATCGCCGCAGCCAGCGGGGCCGCTTCGAGGGCGGACGTTGTCTTGTTGATCTTCCCGGCGCCGGCGGTGAGCGTTAACTCACCCGCAGCTAGTCCGGAGTTAATGACGACACCGCCGTTCGCGCCTGCGGCGGCCTTGTGGATGTGCCCGATGTTGATCTTGGTGTCGGCCGGGCATCCGGTGATGTCGGACTCGAACTGGGCAGTAGCGGCGGTGATGGTCCCACTCGCGTCCTTGGTCGTGTTCAGGGTCAAGGTGCCCTTGCCGGCGCACGTCGCCTCGGCGTTGGCGATCGGGGGAACCTCATTCGAGGGTTTGAGGTCCGCTGTGAACACGAACCTCGTCTGCGGGGTCGGGGCCGGAGTCGGAGAGGGTGTGGCGGCGACGGTCGGTGACGCGGTCGGAGCGACGGCTGCAGGGCCGCAGGCGCTCAGAACGAGCACCCCGGCGGTGAGCCCAGCAAGAAGACGCATGGACACCTCCTCGTGTACGGACGTAATACGGCCGTGGGTCGATTCTGGATGAAGATCCGAGCAGGCCAATAAGCCGGATCCCGTCGTGGACGGTCATCTCTCTGGGACGGAGGTCACCCTCCGCCTCTAGCGGCGCACCCGGGGACGGCGCGGGCCACGCCATCGCCCCCATACATCGCCTTGCTCCGGGAAGAGCTTGCCTCGTTTCACCCGCTTGCGCGGTTCGTCACTGTGGCGCTGGTCCTCGCCTCGCGGCGGACGGGTGTTACCCGCTTCCCTGCCCTGTGGAGTCCGGACTTTCCTCGACGGCTTTCGCCGCCGCGACCGTCTGGCCTGCTCGGACCTTGATTCTACGGCCGCCCTGCGCTGCGGAGAAGGGCCTCGAGCCGCTTCGCGGCGCGTACCAGCGCGTCGTCGTGCGGTCCGCCGCTCTCGGCGACGTAGAGCTCGATCACCGCGTCAGCGTCGCGCGGCCGTCCAGCGCCGCGCAGATCGGCCGCGAGGCGGACGGCATCCAGGAGACCGCACCCCAGATGCGCCGCGGACCAACCCGTGAGCACCACCCCACGGTCGACACGCCGCGCACGCGCGCAGCGGAGATCACCGTGTACGAGGGTCACGGGCCACGCG
>JBDTMY010000099.1:0-7217 GCA_039934015.1 Chloroflexota bacterium
TGACGCGCTCCTCGCCGTCATGCCGGCCTACCTACCGAGTGCGGGCGCGCTCACGACGAAGCTCGTGTCGCTCTTTCCCCGCAATACCGACCGCCCGACGCACCAGGCGGTGATCGTCGCCTTCGATCCCGCCACCGGAACGCCGGACGCACTCATGGACGGCGAAGCGATCACCGCGGCGCGCACTGCAGCCGGCTCCGCGCTCGCCACAGATCTGCTCGCGCGTCGGGACGCCGCGACACTGGCGGTCCTGGGCGCAGGGGTACAGGCGCGCGCCCACCTCCGCGCGCTGCCACGCGTTCGCCGCTTTCGCGAGATCGTCATCGCTTCTCGCGATGGGGCGAAGGCTCTGGCCCTCGCGCGCGAGATCGCCGCGCAGACCGGCATGACCACGCGCACCGCGTCCTTCTCCGAGGCCGTGCGCGGCGCCGACGTGGTATGTGCATGCACCCACAGCGCCGAGCCGGTGGTCCGACGCGAATGGCTGCGCGATGGGACGCACGTGAACTCCGTCGGATACAACACCGCCGGCCGCGAGGTCGACGGCGAGACCGTTGCGGCGTCGCTGGTCGTCATCGAGTCGCGTGCGGCCGCGCTCGCGCCACCCCCCGGTGGCTCGAACGATCTCCTCTGGCCCATTCGCGACGGGCTCATCTCCGCGACGCACATCCACGCGGAGCTCGGCGAGCTCGTGTCGGGCGCGCGGCCCGGCCGGGCGGACGACTCGCAGCTCACGCTCTACAAGTCGGTGGGTGTCGCGGTGGAGGATGCCGCGGCTGCGGCCATGGTGCTGCGGCTCGCTCGGGAGCGCGGCGTCGGAAGGACGATCGAGCTCTAGTACTCGCCATTCAGGCCGCGTCGCGTGCCTTCGAGCAGCATGCCGACGCCGCGCTGCTCGCCGCGGAGCGCGTCGAGGACGCGCAGCGCCTCGTCGATCGTGAGCCCGCGGCGGAAGTCGTCGAGCGCCGGTCGCAGCGCCGGGGATGGCTCATCGTTCGGATCGCTCGAGTTCGCCGGATCGCTGGCGGGCTCCTGGGGTTGCCCGGGGTTCTGACCGGGCTGCGGCGAGCTGCCCGGGGCCGGCTCCCCGCTCTGCCCTGGACCCTGCGCACCCGGATTGGGGCTGCCGGCCTGTCCCTGTCCCGGGCCGGACTGCTGACCCGACTGATTCGGCCGCCCTGACAGGATGCCCTGGACGATCTCGAGGTTGAACTTCGCGTCGCGGTCGGTGGGGTCGATGCGAAGGACCTCGCGGTACGCATCGCGCGCGTCCTCATAGCGGGCCATGCGGAAGAGCGTGTTCCCCCTGTCGTACTGCGCGATCGCGCGGAGCCTCAGGTCTGTGCCTTCGACCACCTTGCTGTATTCGGGCAGCGCACGGGGATACTCCGCGAGCTTGTGCAGCGTGTTCGCGACGTTGACGAAGAGCTCGGGCGCATTCGGCAGATCGATCTGGAGGTCGCGATACGCGGCGAGCGCTCCCTGGTAATCGCCAGCAGCGAACAGGCCGTTCGCCGACTCGTTCGAGAGCGCCCCTTCGCCGCACGCCATCGCCCACAGCGCGGTCGACCCGATCGCGATACCCAGGATCCGGCGCCCGCGACGCGCGACGGGACGCGCGCCGCCCACGTTCCGCGGCGTCGGCATCGGACGCCGATCAGAGATGAGCCATTCGAGGAGCAGCAGTGCGACGGCGAGAGCGATGAACGGAGCGGAGCGCTCGTCCGGTACCGCGCCGGCGTCGTCGAGCGGCTCGACGGCCTCCATCGTGCGGAGCTCGCGCGCGAGATCGCCGATCGCGACGTCGTTGCCGACGTACTGGAAGTAGCGGCCGCCGCCCTTTTCCGCGAGCGACCGGAGCGTCCCCTCGACGAGGTGGCTGATCAGCGGCACGCCGCCGGCGTCACGAAGGTAACCCGTGAACTTCCCGGTGTTGGCGTCGTAGGTCGGGATCTGGCCACCGGCGGTGGTGCCCACGCCCACGGTGTAGATGCGAGCGCCGCTCGGCTCCCCTGCCTCGGGAACGTCGCTGGTCGTGATCTCGCCGTCCGAGACGAGCACGATCGCGCGCTGACGCAAGGGATCGAGATCCGCCGGAAAGGCGCCGAGCGAGGCTTCGAGGCCGGAGCGAAGTGACGATCCCTGCTGCAACCTGACACCGCGTCCGGAGTTATCGAGGACCTCGCCGAGGATCCGCGGATCGGTGGTCGGTGGATAGCGCACCGTGCCCTGACCGGCGAAGAGGACCAGGGCGACACGGCTACCGATCATCTGGCGGCCAAGCTCCTCCGCGAAGTGCCGCGCCGCGCGCAGCCGATCGGGCTCGACGTCTCGCGCCGCCATGCTTTGCGACACGTCGACGGCGAGGACGATGTCCACGCCGAGGCGACGCGCCGCGCGCGCCCGCAGGTCAGCGTACGGACCGGCGAGCGCGATAACGAGGCTCGCGAGCGCGACGACGACCAAGGCTGCTTTCAGCCACCAGCGCGCGCCGCTGCGCGACACCAGCGCGGCCGCGCCGCCGAACGATCGCAGCGCCCGCATCCGCGCGCGGTGCGCGAATGCCACCAGCATCACGACCAACGGGAGCGCGATGAGAAGGAACAGCAGCTCCGGCCGCGCGAAGCCGACGACCGGGAACGTCACGGCGTCCTCCGGAAGACGGTGAGGGCGAGGAGCAGCTGAAGCGCGAGCAGTCCGGCGCCGGCCGCCGCGAACGGAAGTGACGCGTCCTCGGTCGAGATGAACGCGCGCGTTCCGACGCGGGCCTTCTCGAGCGTCTGGATCTCGCGGTAGACATCGCGGAGCGCGGTCTCATCGGACGCGCGGAAGTACAGACCACCGGTCATCGTGCTCATGCGCCGGAGGAGGGTCTCGTCGATGTCGGTGCTCGAGCGCGCGGCTACGGCGCCGATCGTGTACAGGCGCACGCCCAGCAGCTTCGCGATCTGCGCGGCGTCGGTCGGCTGCACGTCGCCTGCGTTGTTCTGCCCGTCGGTCAGGAGGATCGCGACCTTGCCGCGGGCCGTGGATTCGCGGACCACATTGAGTCCCGTCGCGAGACCGGTGCCGATGGCGGTCCCGTCACGCAGCGGCCGGCCTGCCACGACGGGCTCCATCAAACGCTGCGCGGCCGCGTAGTCGAGCGTGAGGGGGCTGAGCACCATCGACTCGGCGCTGAAGATGACGATGCCGACGCGATCGTTCTTCAGACCGCCGAGGAAGTCGTGCACGACCGTCTTGACCACATCGATCCGAGGCTGTCCACCGAGATCCGGCGTGGTCATCGACGAGGACGTGTCGACGACGATGACGATGTCGATCCCCTCCGCGGGAACGTCGAACGCGGCGTGCACGATCGAGGGCGCGGCGAGCGCGACGGTCAACGCGGTCGCGGCCGCGACACGCAGCGGCAGCAGCAGCCAACGCGAGCGCACGCGCCAGCTGCCGCGCGCGCGCGGTAGCAGCCCGAGGGATGAGAACAGCACGCCGCCGCTGCCGCCGCGCTGCCGGCCGAGCTCGAGCGCCGCGGCGATGACGACGAGCGCGAGCAGCGCGAGCGCCCACGGCGCGTCGAACCGGATCTCCGTACCGAGGATGCGCGCGCTCACTGCGGTCTCATCGCGGCGATCTCGTACTCCTCCGCCGTGGCCGCGCGACGCACGACCTCGAGCGCGGCGCGCACGGCGTTCTGCGCGTGTGCGGGATACGGGACCGCGTGGCGGAAGCGCACCTCGTCGCCTTCACGAAGGATCTCGTAGATGGCGCCGGCCTGCGTGCGGTCCACGCCGGCGCGCTCCATCGCAGCGCGAAGCTCGCGGCTCGTGCGGCCGGGCTCGATGCCGAAGCGCTGTACCGCATAGCGGCGCAGGCTCGCGGTGAGGAGCTCGTAGTGCTCCGGCGTCCTCCCCTTCTCCGGCAGGTGCTGCGCGGCGAGCGCGTCGAGCTCGCGCAGCGCGCGCTGCACCGGCGTCAACCTCTCCTCCGCCGCGACATGCTCGCGTCGCCGTAGCAGCACCCAGAAGATGAAGCCGGCCAGCGCGGTGAACGCGGCGACGGCCAGGACGGCGAGCGCGATGCGCCCGAATCTCGCGGCGAACGCCTCAGGCAGGTCGAGCTGCGGCTTGAGCGGTTTGATGTTCGAGGTGTCCTCGCCGCTCTGGACGACGGAGGCGACCCGCAGCACGAGCGGCGCGGTCATCGCGACGCCGTTCACGCCATTCGGTCCGCTGTACGGGATCTCGATCGGAGGGACGCCCAGGTCGCCGACGATCCACGCCGTGATCCGGTAGCGGAAGGTCCAGCGCGCGATCCCGCCGGGGCGCGTCGAGCGGGCTGATGGCAGGGTCTCCAGGACCTCGAGATCGCCGACGGTGTGCGCGATCGTCGGGTCGCCGACCTGGTGACCCGCCTCGGCGTCGGCGTAGACGGTGAGGACCGTCGGGTCGCCGACCGTGATCGTGGCCCTGTCGAGCGTGGCCGCCGCGATGACCGGATCCGCGGCCGCGGCCGCCCCCGCGAGGACCAGCGGGAACCCCAGGATGAGCGCGATCACGACGCGCATCAGTTACGCCGCGTCCGGGCGTTGAAGAGCGCCATCAACGCCGGCACGAAGGGACGGTCGGTGTAGAGATCGACACTGTCGATCTTTATCCGCGCGAGCGCCCGGCGGCGCTCGGTGCGCCGCCGCCGGCCGTTGCTCGCATATTCCTCGCGCAGCCGTCGATCGCTCGTGTCCACGTACGCGATGCTGCCCGTCTCGGCGTCCTCGAGCGCGACGACGCCAACATTCGGCAGCTCGACCTCACGGGGATCGTTCAGGACGAGCGCGATGACGTCGTGTTTCCTGCCGAGCATGCGTACCGCTGGATCGTCGACGAGCGTGACGTCCAGGAAGTCGGAGACGAGGAAGACGACGCTGCGCTTCTTGGCGACGTTCGTGAGGAAGCGCGCGGCCACGCTGATCTCGGTGCGGACGCGTCGCGGCGGCGCGAACAGCAGCTCGCGTATCACCTGCAGGAGATGCTCGCGGCCGCGCCGGGACGGCATCCACTCCTGGAGACCTTCACCGAACCGGAGAAGACCGACCCGGTCGTGGCTGCGCATCGCGGTCATCGCAAGCAGCGCGGCGACCTCCGCCGCGAGATCGCGCTTGCTCTGGACGACCGAGCCGAACCAGGAGGACGCGGATACATCCACAGCCAGCAGGATGTTGAGCTCGCGGTCCTCGCGGAACTTCTTGATATAGGGCTGGCCCATGCGCGCCGTCACGTTCCAGTCGATGCTCCGGATGTCGTCGCCCGGCTCGTACTCGCGGACCTCTTCGAACTCGAGCCCCGATCCGCGGAAGACGCTTCGGTACGTGCCGAGCAGCGCTTCGTCGGCGAGGATGCGCGCTTTGATCTCGACCTGACGGATGCGTCTGAGCACGTTCGCTGGAAGGGCCTGATCGGCCCGGACGCGGGCGTGAGCGCGTGCCGTCGCGATCACGGTCAGGGAAGCGGGACCTTGTCCAGCACCTTCGCGATGACGGACTCGGGCGTGACCTCCTCGGCCTCCGCCTGGTAGGTCACGATGAGACGATGGCGCATCACGTCGGGGGCAACGGCTTTGATGTCATCCGGTAGGACGTAGTCGCGGCCCTCGAGGAACGCGTTCGCGCGCGCCGCGAGCGAGATGAAGATCGACGCGCGCGGCGAGACGCCGTAGGCGATGAGCGGGCGCAGTTCGTTCAGCGCGAACTGCTCCGGTTCGCGCGTCGCGAAGACGATGCGCACGACGTAATCCTTGAGCGAGTCGTCCATGTGGACCTGTTTGACGGCCGCGCGCGCGTCGAGCACCGCTTTGGGCGTGGCCACGCGGCGGACCTGCGGGACCTCACCGATCGTCTGCCGATCCATGATCTCCCGCTCTTCCTGCTGCGACGGGTAGCCGATGACGACTTTCATCATGAAGCGGTCGACCTGCGCCTCGGGCAGGCGATACGTGCCCTCGTGCTCGATCGGGTTCTGCGTGGCGAGCACCATGAACAGCTCACCGAGCGGGTGCGTCGTTCCGCCGATGCTCACCTGCTTCTCCTGCATGGCCTCGAGCAGCGCGCTCTGCACCTTGGGGGGCGCACGGTTGATCTCGTCGGCGAGAAGGATGTCCGTGAAGATCGGACCAAGGCGCGGCCGGAAGGTCTGGTCGGCGGGGTTGTAGATCATCGTCCCGTTCAGGTCGGCCGGCAGAAGATCCGGCGTGAACTGGACACGCTTGAAGCTCGCCTCGATCGTGTCGGAAAGTGTCTTCACCGCGAGCGTCTTCGCGAGCCCGGGCACGCCCTCGATGAGCAGATGACCGTTGCACAGCAGTCCGAGCAGCAGCCGATTCACGAGGTAGTCCTGGCCGACGATGACCTTGCGGATCTCGTGCAGGACCGGTGCGATGAAGTCGCCGCGCCGCAGGACCGCTTCGTTCGACGTGGGCGGCCGATACGTCTTCATCGTGTCACAGCGTACCGGCTCAACGTGTCACCGGTTCGGCCCGAGCCAAAACTAGGTCTTAAGTGCCTCGAGCACTTCCTTAGCATGACCGTCCGCCTTCACGCCGTACCACGACTTCTTGATCTTTCCGCGCTCGTCCACCAGGAAGGTGGAGCGGATCACGCCTTCCCCGCGGCCTGGCCGGTCGCCCCAGGCGCCGTACGCGTCGTGTGCTTTCCGGTCCGGATCACTGAGCAGCGGGAACTTCAATGAGTACTTTTCCTGGAACGCGCGGTGCGACGCCGCATCGTCGCGCGAGACCCCGAGCACGGGGATCTCCAGCGACTGGAATGCGGTCAGGTTGTCGTTGAACTGGCAGGCCTCGACGGTGCAGCCTGGTGTGTCGTCCTTCGGGTAGAAGTACACGACGTACTGCTTGCCGCTCATGGCGTCGGTCGACACGAGCTTTCCGTTCTCGTCGGTCAATGAGAACTTCGGCGCGGGGTCACCGGAATTGAGCTCCATGGATCTTCTCCCGTGTTGCTCGCTACGTCTGAGTTTAGGTCGCACGCACGACGCGCGGACTATTCGGTCGGAAGCTCCGCGTGCCGTCCAACGATCGGCAGTGCCTCGCCCAGCGTCAGGAGCATTGGGACGATGCGACTCTTCAGCAGCTCGGGACGCACGGTCTGCTCGTAGAACGCGAGCGTCGTGTCGAATTTCGCGAGCTGATCGGCGGCCAGCGGCGAGCTG
>JBDTMY010000100.1:0-5712 GCA_039934015.1 Chloroflexota bacterium
CAGCAGGAGCTCGCGCTCATCCAGACCTATCTGCCGGCGCAGATGTCGGACGCGGAGCTGCGCGCGATCGTCGAACGCATCGTCGCCGAGACCGGCGCGGCCGGTCCGCGCGAAATGGGAAAGGTCATGCCCAAGGTGCTCGCGGAGACGAAAGACCGCGCCGACGGCAAGAAGGTCGCCGGCCTGGTCGCTGCGATGCTGAAGGAGAAGGCCCCGTCGTGAGCGCCCCGGCGCAGATCACGATCCTCATCCCGGATCCCGACGAGATGATGTTCGTCATCGGGAACAACGACACGAACATCGACCGCATCGAGCGCGAATTCGCGGTGAAGATCGTTTCGCGCGGCGCGGAGCTGCGCATCACCGGCGAGCCTGCGAATGTCGCGCGCGTCGGCGAGCTCGTCGGCGCGATGCGCACGCTGTCCGATCGCGACGAGAGTCTGCGCAAGCCCGCGCTCGAGCGGCTGATCGGCGACGCGAAGGATGCGCCGCTCGGCGCTCCGGAGCAGCTGCGCGAAGTCGTCGCGACCACCGTCCGCGGCAAGCGCATCACGCCACAGTCCGCGAATCAGCGGCGCTACGTCGACGCGATCCGGAGTCACGACCTCGTGTTCGCGACGGGTCCCGCGGGCACCGGCAAGTCATACCTCGCGGTCGCTACGGGCGTTGCGGCGCTGCGCGATAAGAAGGTCGCCCGCCTCATCCTCACGCGACCCGCCGTCGAGGCGGGGGAGCGCCTCGGGTTCCTTCCCGGTGATCTTCAACAGAAGATCGATCCGTACCTGCGCCCCCTGTATGACGCGCTGTACGAGCTCATGCCGCCCGAGAGATTCACACGTGCGATGGAGCGCGGCGAGATCGAGGTCGCACCTCTCGGGTATATGCGGGGAAGGACGCTTAATGAAGCATTCATCATCCTCGATGAGGCGCAGAACGCAACGCCCGCGCAGATGAAGATGTTCCTCACGCGCCTGGGGTACGGTGCGCAGGCCGTCGTGAACGGCGACATCACCCAGGTCGACCTCGACAAGGACCAGCGCTCCGGACTGGTGGTCGCGCGCGAGATCCTGCGCGAGGTCGAGGGCATCGCGTTCGTCGATTTCGAGGATCGTGACGTCGTCCGGCACGAGCTCGTCGCGCGGATAGTCCGGGCGTACGATCGGTACGAAAAGAAGTGATCCGACTCCCTGCCGGACGGCGCTTCGACCCGTTGCCGCTTGCGCTACGCACGATGCTCGCCGCGCCGACGGCGCGGGTGTATGTGTTCGTCATCGCGACCAGCATCCTGACCGCGGTCGCACTGCTCCTGTCGCCCCCCGCGACCGTCGGCTACGACGTGGGGACGCTCGCGGACCGGCAGGTGCGGGCGCCACGCTCCGTGGCCTTCGTCTCCGAAACGCTGACCGACGCCGAGCGCGAGCGCGTATCCACCGCCGTGCCCAAGGTGTTCACGCGCAATCCGGCCGTCGTCGCGAGCTCGCGCGACCGGCTGGCGCAGGCCGTCGCCGCCATGGGCCGCGTGCGCGCCGACGCCGCGCAGACCCGCGAGCAGCGCGTCACCGCGCTCACGCGTCTCACCGAGGTCGCGATCAGCCCGCAGATCGCGCCGCTCGTCATCGACATGACGGCGGGCGAGTGGGACGCGGTCTCGAAGGAAGTGGACAACGCACTTCGCACGCTCTACCAACCGGGTATCCGGCCGGAGCAGCTCGAGAGCGCCCGCGAGGCGTCGGCGACCTCGTTGCCACCCGCCTGGACCGATCGCCAGAAGAGCGTCGGCGCGTGGCTGGTGAGGCAGTTCCTCGACTCGGACGTCGCGCTCGACCAGAGCCAGACCGCGAGCGCGCAGCAGGCCGCGCGCAGCGCGGTGCCACCGGTCCAGGTGCAGGTCGTCTCGGGCGAGGTCGTGGTGCGCGAGGGCACCGTCGTGGGCGCTCTCGACGTCGAGAAGCTTCGCGCGCTCGGTCTCGTCAGTACCGGGATCGACTGGCCGGGCGCGGTCGGCCTGACGGTCTGGGCCATCCTGATCGCCGCGGTGCTCGCGCTGTTCGTACAGCGCTACGCGACCGAGGCCTGGAACGACGACCGCAAGATGATCATGGTCATGCTGTCGCTCCTCGCCGTCACCGTGACGGCACGAGCGCTCATCCCCGGTCACACGCTCCTCGTGTACTTCATCCCGTTCGCCGCGGTCGCGATGATCATCACCGTGCTCGTTGGTGGGCGCGCCGCGCTCGCCACCCAGATCGCGGGCGCGCTTCACGTCGGGATCCTGTCCGGCCAGGTCGAGCTCGTCGCATACGTGCTCGTGCCGGCGCTGCTCGGGATGGCCGCGGTCCAGCGGGCCACGACCGCGCGTGAGTTCGCAACCGGCGCGGGCTCCGTCGCGCTCGGGAACCTGGGCGTCGTGGTCTCGTTCTCGCTTGTCGGCCAATCCACCGATCCGGTCGGTGCGGCGCAGCTCGCGGTCGCCGGGCTCGTCAGCGGGGCGGGGTCCGGACTGCTGGCCTTCGCCGGCATGGCCATCTTCGGCCACCTCTTCCGCATCACGACCGTGTTCGAGCTGCGCGAGCTCTCGGATCCGAACCATCCGCTGCTGCGCCAGCTGCTGCTGCGTACGCCCGGCACGTATCACCACTCGCTTCTCGTCGCGAACCTCGCTGAGCGCGCCGCTGAGGTCATCGGTGCCGATCCGCTGGTCGCGCGCGTCGGTGCCTACTACCACGACATCGGGAAGATGAGGAACCCCACCGGCTTCATCGAGAACCAGACCGGCACGAATCCACACGACGAGCTCGACCCGGTGGTCTCCGCCGCCATCGTTGCGGCTCATGTCCGCGACGGCCTCGCGCTCGCGGAGCGTTATCACCTGCCGCCGATGATCCGCGAGATGATCCCGGCGCATCACGGCACGAGCGTTGTGAAGTACTTCTACCAGCTTGCGCAGCAGCGTGGCCAGAACCCCGACGAAGCCTCATTCCATTACCCGGGCCCGCGGCCGCGCACGAAAGAAGCGGCCATCGTCATGCTCGCGGACGGCACGGAGGCGTCGGTGCGCTCGCTCGCGGAGAAGAAGCCGGAAACGATCCGCGCGATGGTCGAGAGGATCGTCGGCGACCGTCTCGACGAAGGTCAGCTCGACGAGTGCGAGCTGACGCTACGCGACATCCAGCGGATCAAGGACGCGTTCTGCGAGCTTCTCCTCGGTGTCTACCACGAGCGCATCCCGTATCCGGAAGACCGCATCGCGCGCATCCCGCATGCGGCGTCCGATCAGGCGGCGTCCGACCGCTGAAGATCGCGGTGCGCGGCGAGCCACCGTGTGACCTCGCGCGCGCGCGCCGCGCCGTGCGATCCGCGCTCCGACCGTACGGCGTGTCCAAGGACGCGGAGCTCGTGCTCGCGTTCGTTGACGATGGCGCGATACGTGAGCTCAATCGCCGATATCGGCAGAAGGACCGCACGACCGACGTGCTCTCGTTCGGCCAGTCGCTGCGCCGCGGCGAGAAGGGGGCGCACGCCGCAGCGTCGCTCCAGCGCGAGGCCGACGGCACGCTCGAGCTCGGCGACATCGTCATCAGCGGGGCGCAGGCCGCCCGGCAGGCCAAACGGCGGCGCTGGCCACTGGCGACGGAGGTCGCCTTCCTGGCCGCTCACGGCGCGCTCCACCTGCTGGGATACGAGGACGACACCACCGCCGGATACCGCGAAATGCTCCGGCTGGGCCGTGCGGCGCTGGAAGGTAAAAAAGCGGCAAAGCGGTGAACCAACGCCGGGGCCGGCGCGTTATGTGAGAGCAATGCGTGGGAGCGCGCCTGCATTGGCCGTCGTTCTGGCCCTCGCGGGCCTGATCCCCGGCGCGCCCGCCTCGGCCGGCACCGCGGATCTCGTGAAGCACCTCGACGAGCTGGTCACCGCTTTCCCTGGTGGCGCCGGGATCTGGGTCGCCGATCCCAACACGGGCCAGACGCTCTATGCCCACGACGCCGACGAACCGGTCATCACCGCGTCCCTCTATAAGCTCGGCGTGCTGACCGAAGCCGAGCGTCGCGTCGACGCGGGTCAGCTCCACTACGGCGACATCATCACGATCGAGGACGAGGACATCACCGAAGACGGATCGTTCGAGTTCCCGGGGACCGAGCTCACGCTGGACGAGGCGCTCGAAGCGATGATCACGATCTCCGACAACGGAGCGGCCCTCGCCCTGTGGCACATGCTCGGCGCCGAGAACATCAACGCGACGCTCGAGCGCGCCGGCATCAAGGACTTCCACGTATTCACCGACTGGAATGAGGACAACATCGCGACGCCGCGCGCGGTCGGAACGCTGCTCACCCTGCTCGCGAAGCGCCAGCTCATCTCGGCGGGGGCGTCGGATCGGATGCTGGCCCGCCTGCAGCGCCAGCAGATCAACGATCGACTTCCCGCGGGTCTGCCCGCCGGTGTGGTCGTAGCGCACAAGACCGGGAACCTCCCCGGCCTCACGCACGATGCGGGCATCATTTTCACCCCGTTCGGTCTGCGCGTTGTCGTGGCGATGACGTGGGACGCCTTCGACGCGGACGCGTACGACTTCATCGCGAATGTCGGCGCAGTTGTGTACAGCACGCTGCTCGAGCCACCGGCGAACGCCCGCTACGACGTGCCGCGCACGGTGTTGAGCGTGGACACCGGCTCCTCGCCGCTGATCACCGTGCCGATCACGAATGCCGGCAGCGCGCCCTGGATCAGCACCGGTCCCGGTTCGGTCCGTTTGATCTGGGAGATGCGCGACAGCAAGGACGCTCTGGTCGCGACGTCGCCAACGCCGATCGCCCTCCCCGCGCTTGCGGCCGGCCGCCGCGCCGACGTGAACGTGTTCCTCGCGATGCCGCGTACGCCCGGCGAATACAAGGTGACGCTCGGTCTGGTGGACGCGAATGACAACGCGCTCGCGAAGCTCGGAGCGGCGACCGCGTCGTTCCAGGTGCGAGCGCACCGGCCCTACCTGCTGAGCGCCGCGACCAGCATTTCCACCGTCCTGCATCGCGGCGAGGCCTCGCTGCTCATCACGAAGTACACCGCGCTGCCCACGGCCGGCACGACCTCGCACTCCGTCGCGCTCGCGTGGCGCCTGATCGACACGAACACGCGCCGATCGGTGGCCCAGGGCTCCGTCCCACTCGGCACGCTCGAGCCCGGCGCGACGGGAACCTTCTTCGCCCCCTTCGTCGCTCCCGCCGTGCTCGGGACCTACCGCCTCGCGTACGACGTGCGCGAAGGGAACATCGCCATCGCCGAGACCGTCACGACGAACGTGACGATCGTCGGACCCCGCACCTATCCCGATGACGAAGGCGGTCGCACGCCACCAGTCATCACGCCGCTGACGACTCCCGCGCCGACGCGGATGCGATTCCCCTCACCGACGCCGGGCGTCGTGCCCAGTCCGCAGCTGCCCGCGCTCCCGATCCCGCGCGCACGCACGCTGCCGACAGCTAGCCCCTGACCGGCGTCGGCGGCGAGCCCGGCGCACCTCTCGCTCGCTGCTGGCTACGCCGGCCCGCTGTTCACCGCGCGTGTGCCGTTCGGGCCGGCTGAGCGCAGACGCTCGCTCGAGGAGCGCCGGGCTCGCCGCCGCCGCCTCTCGCCGCTAGCGCCATCTGGCGAGGACGAACGCTGCCGACCGCTAGCCCCTGACCGAGCCGCAGGCGGCGAGCGAACGAAGGC
>JBDTMY010000101.1:0-5023 GCA_039934015.1 Chloroflexota bacterium
GTGCCGACGATGGTCGCGGCGTATCGCCGCCTCGCGAAGGCCGTGCCGTACCCGCTGCACCTCGGCGTCACCGAGGCCGGGACGCTGGTGGCCGGCTCGATCCGTTCGACCGCGGGCATGAGCGTCCTTCTGTATGAGGGCATCGGCGACACGATCCGCGTGTCGCTGTCGGAGGATCCGGTCATGGAAGTGACGGCCGGGTTCGACATGCTCAAGTCGCTCGGGCTGCGTGACCAGGGCTTGACGCTCGTCGCGTGCCCATCGTGCGGGCGCGCGGACATCGACCTGATCCCGCTCGCGAAGGTCGCCGAAGAGCGCCTGCGCGCGCTGCCGACGCCGATGAAGGTCGCCGTCATGGGCTGCGAAGTGAACGGGCCGGGCGAGGCGAAGGATGCGGACGTCGGCATCGCGGGCGGCGTGGGGAAGGGCGCGATCTTCCGCAAGGGCAAGGTCGTCGGCGTCTACCCGGAGGATCAGCTCATGGACGGACTCCTGGCCGAGATCGACAAGATCCTCATCGAGAACGGCAAAGAGCCTTACTCCCAGAAGGCGCCGAAGGGAACGCACGAAGGCCAGCTCACACCCGGTCGTAGTGTCCCAGCCGGACAGCGAACCTAAGCCGTCCGACGACGAACGCGTCGTCGCGCTGTATCGGGCAACACTCACGGCGGTCGACTTTCGCCGGGCGCAGTTCGACAAGCTCTCGCCGGGCGGCTGTCTCTTCGATCGCTGCGACTTCCGTGGGCTGAAGCTCGACCACCGGCTCGCACCGCTCTTCGTGGCCCGACCGCGCAGCGTGTTCCGGAACTCCCACTTCGACCGCGTCGACTTCCGCCGCGGGCGGCTCGGCCAATCGCGCTTCGAGCGGTGCACCTTCGACGACGCGCGCCTTGATGGCAGCCGCATGGAGACCGCCGAGTTCGCGGGCTGCCGGTTCGCAGGGCGCCTCGACGGCGTGACGTTCCACGGGACCCCGTCGGGGCCGGACGTCGAGCGCCTCGACCCGCCGCGGCGTCTCAATGAGTTCAGCGGCAACGACTTCCGCGACGCCGAGTTGGTCGACGTCACATTCATTTCGGGCATCGATATGGACCGGCAGCGTTTTCCCGACGACGAGCTGCACGTTCGCGTCGAGGGTTTCCAGCGCCGCCTGTCGAAAGCGCGCGCCGATATCAGGAACTGGTATGAGCGCGAGCGCATTCCGGCGCTCGCGATGCTGGCCACGCTCGCCGAGCGCTGGCGCGATCAGGACGTGGTCGTCGCGCGCCGCTGGACGCCGCGCATCAAGGCGTCGGATCGCGTGCAGGCGCGGGTGTGGGAGCTGCTGGAGCACATCTGAGCCTACGGGACGGGTAGTATCGGCGCGATGCGTTCGCGAGGGTCCACATACCGAATCCCGCGCTAGCCGGCGCGCTCAGCGCGCCGGCTAGCTCGCGCGCGGCCAAATACGACCCTCGGAGTTGACCCCATGAGACAGTCGTCGCTCTTCGGACGCACCCTGCGGGAGGCGCCTGCCGACGCCCAGACACCGGGGCACCGGCTCATGCTGCGGGCCGCCATCGCCCGCCCGCTCGCGTCGGGCCTCTACACCTGGCTGCCGCTCGGGTTCCGCGTCGCAAAGAAGGTCGAGCAGATCGTGCGCGAGGAGATGGACCGCATCGGTTGCCAGGAGATGGAGATGCCGGTCCTGACACCCGCGGAGCTCTGGAAGACCACCGGCCGCTGGGACGCGCTCGAGCCGATCACATTCCGAACGCGGGATCACAACGGGCGTGAGTTCATGGTGAGCTACACCCATGAGGAAGCGGTGCATTCGCACGCGATGAGCGAGCTCCAGTCGTACAAGCAGATGCCGGCGATGGTCTATCACTTCCAGTCGAAGGGTCGTGATGAGGCGCGGCCTCGGGCGGGTCTGCTGCGCGTTCGTGAGTTCGTCATGAAGGACGCGTACTCGTTCGACGTCGACCAGGCCGGACTCGAAAAGAGCTATCAGGCGCAGCACGGCGCGTACGAGCGCATCTTCAAGCGCATGGGCCTCGATGCGGTCAGCGTCGAGTCGGACACCGGCGCGATGGGTGGCGATACCGCTCACGAGTTCCAGGTGCTGACCGAGGTCGGCGAAGACCGCATCGTCGTGTGCGCCTCGTGCGACTACCGCGCGAACATGGAGAAGGCGACCCGATCCGGTGGCGAGCCGATCCGCGAGGACAACCTGCCGACGCCGAGCGAGGTCTCGACGCCGGGCATCACCAGCATCGATGGCTTGCAGGCCGCATTGAGCGTGCCTCCGGATCGCCTCCTCAAGACGCTGCTACTCCGCGACGCCGCCGGCAACGTGGTCGCTGTGGTGCTGCCGGGTGACCGCGACGTCAACGACGCGAAGCTCCGCAAGATCCTCGGCACGAGCGAAGTCAAGTTCGCGGGCGAGGCGGACTTCACCGCCGCAGGGGCGGTCGCCGGGTACATCGGACCGGTCGGACTACTTGCGCGAACACTGGTCGACACGTCAGTTGACGAGCGCGCGTACATCGCGGGCGCGAACAAGCGGGACACGCACCTGCGGAGCGTGGTCTCGGGACGCGACTTCACCGGTGAGCGCGTCGATGCGCACGACGTCCGAGAAGGGGACGTCTGCCCCAAGTGCAAGAAGGGCCGGCTCTCCATAAAGCGCGGAGTCGAGGTCGGCAACATCTTTGCTTACGGCACCTATTACTCGGACAAGATGAACGCGACGTTCCTCGCGGAGGACGGCACGCGCAAGCCATTCGTCGGCGGCAGCTACGGGATCGGCGTCGGCCGCGCGGTGCAGACGATCATCGAGACGCGCCACGACGACAGGGGCATCCTGTGGCCGATCGCCGTCGCGCCGTACCAGGTCCACGTCATCGCCCTTCCTTCGAACGACGACACGGTGCGCGCGGCGGCCGATTCGCTCGTCCTGGATCTGGAGCACGCGGGCGTCGAGGTCCTGTATGACGACCGCGACGAGACCGCGGGCGTGAAATTCGCCGATGCCGATCTCATCGGCATCCCGTTCCGCGCCACGGTGTCGAAGCGCACGCTCAAGGAAGACCAGGTCGAGCTCAAGCCGCGCGGCGCGAGCGAGGCCGAGTTCGTTCCGCGTGCCACCGCTGCCGAGCGGATCGGCGGCGCCGTGCGCCGGGCCCTCGTGTGAGCGTTGGCAAGCCGCGCGAAGGCGCCGTGAAGCCGAACCCGCGCGACGTCACGCCGGGCGTGCGAGAAGAGCGCGAGCGTTCGCTCGAGGCCTCGCTACGGCCGCAGCGGCTCTCGGACGACGAGTACATCAACCAGGACAGCGTCAAAGGCAAGCTGCGGATCCTCATCGAGGCGGCGAAGGGCCGCGGCGAGCCGCTCGAACATGTTGCGTTGTACGGCCCGCCGGGGGTGGGGAAGACGTCGCTCGCGAACGTCATCGCGCACGAGCTGGGCGTGCCGATCCGCATCACGAGCGGGCCCGCGATCGAGCGCGCCGGTGATCTGGCGGCGATCCTCACCAATCTTCAGGCAGGCGAGGTGCTGTTCATCGACGAGGTGCATCGTCTGCCCCGCCTGGTGGAGGAGGTCCTCTACCCGGCGATGGACGTGTATCAGCTCGACATCATCATCGGCAAGGGGCCTGGCGCCCGCACGCTGCGGCTACCACTGCCGCGCTTCACGCTCATCGGCGCGACGACGCGCATCGGCCGGCTCTCCTCGCCCCTGCGCGATCGCTTCGGAGCGACGTACAAGCTCGACCACTTCGAGACCGAGGCACTGGAGAAGGTCGTGCGCCGCTCCGCACGGATCCTGGGCGTCGAGATCGAACCGGCGGCCGCGAACGAGATCGCGCGACGTTCGCGCGGCACGCCGCGTATCGCCAATCGCTGGCTCAAGCGTGTGCGCGACTTCGCGCAGGTCCGACATGACGGGCGGGTGACGCTTGCGGTCGCGCGGGAGGCCCTCGCCATGCTCGAGGTCGACGACAAGGGCCTCGACGCGGTCGATCGGATGCTCCTCACCGCGATCGTCGACAAGTTCGCGGGCGGACCGGTCGGGCTCGAGACGCTCGCCGCCGCGCTCAGCGAGGACGCGGAGACGATCGAAGATGTGTACGAGCCGTACCTGATGCAGGAGGGCTACCTGAAGCGCACGCCCCGCGGCCGCGTCGTCACCGAGCACGCGTACCGCCATTTGGGTCGGACGCCGCCCACGGAGGCGACGCTCTGGAGCGGCGCCCAGCGCGAGGATCCGACGGTGACTCCCGAGTGACCGGCGACCGCTCCTTCGAGCTGGCTCGCGCGATCACCAGCAACGAGCTTGAGCTCCATTACCAGCCGATCTTCGCGATCGACGGGAAATCAGTGCAGGCCGTCGAGGCGCTGGTCCGCTGGAAGCATCCCCAAAAGGGCCTCCTGCCGCCACAGGCTTTCCTCCCCACGGCCGAGCGCGAAGGGCTGATGCACGAGCTCACGGCGTGGGTCATGCGCGAGGCGCTCCTGCAGGCGAGCGTCTGGCGACGGGACGGACTCATGTTCAAAGTCGCCGTCAACATCGCGTCGAGCGACCTTGGCGATCCACGGTTCGTGCGTCTCCTCGATCGGACCCTGCAGGCGACGGCGGGGACGTCCGGTTTCTCCGCCGAGATCCGCGCCGATGAGACCGGCGAAGCGTCTGGCGCGGGCATTCGTGAGCTCGGCGCGCGCGGGATCCCGATCGCCCTTGATGACGTCACGAACGTCGGACAGCTGGACGGGGTCACGGGCTGGCCGCTCAACACGTTGAAGCTCGGCCGCGAGATCACCGGCCGCGCGGTCGACGACACGGGTGCGGCGGAGATGGCGCATAGCGTCGCGCACGTCGCCCACGAGCGCGGCATCGCGCTCGTTGCCGTCGGCGTCGAAACGCAGGCGACGCTCGAATTCGCTCGCGCGCTCGGCTGCGTCGGCGCGCAGGGCTACGGGCTCGCACGGCCGATGGCAAGTCGCGCGCTCGTACGGTGGGCGCGGGAGCGCGGTTGAGGCGC
>JBDTMY010000102.1:0-4154 GCA_039934015.1 Chloroflexota bacterium
CTAAGCGCTAGCGCCGCTCCAGCGCCAGACGCAGGCCGAGCGCGATCAGCACACCGCCCGTGGCGCGTTCGAGCCAACGCCGCACACCGCTGCGCCCCAGCACCGCGCTGATGCGCGAGACCGCGTAGGCATACGCAGAGAGCCAGACGATGCCCATCACGCTGTGCGCCGCCGCGAACGCGACGGAGCGCGCCAGGACGTTGTCCCCGGGCGACATGAACTGCGGCAGGAATGTGAGGTAGAAGACCGCGACCTTCGGATTCAGAACGTTGCTGAGCACGCCCTGCAGGTACAGGTTGGCGCCGCGCCGAGGCGGTGGCAGCTCGGCCGCGTCGACACGGAAGGAGTTGTGAAGCGCCTGCACGCCGAGATATGCCAAGTACGCCGCGCCGACGAGCTTGACGATCGTGAACGCCTCCGCAGATGTCGCGAGGATCACCGACAGACCTAGCGCTGACGCCATCGCATGCACGAGGAGACCCGAGCAAATGCCCAGCGTCGCGAGCAGCGCCGCGCGCCGCCCCCGTTCCAGCGTGATCTTCGCGACGAGCGCCATGTCGGCGCCGGGCGAGATCGTGAGCAGCACGAGCACCGCGAGCCCGGCGAGGAACAACGGATCCAGGGTCATCGGCTCGGTGTGCGACGCAGCAGGTGCTCGCGCGCTTCGAGGTCGAGTGGGGCGCCGCGCTCCGCGAGCTTCGTCGCGACGGCGCGGCGATGTTCGACGGTGCGATTCGCGCCGAACTTGAACTTCGCGCGCACGTCGGTCACCGAGAGGCGGATCCCGCGGATGGAACCGAGCAGCTTGCCGTACGGATTGTCACCGGGCTCGACCGGTGCGTGTCTTCCCTCTGGCTGGAAATGCGAGAGCTGCTGCTCGAGGATCGCGGCGACGGCGGCGTGATCATCGATGACTTCCGCGTCGCAGGCGAGCTGCACCGCGGCGTAATACGACGTGGGCACGCCGTACTCGTCCTGATTCCAGTGACCGGCCACGTAGGCATACGCGCCGAAGACCGAGAGCAGCGCCCGCGGCCGCTCGTCCAGCGCCTCCCAGACCGGGTTGGGCTTCGCGAGGTGGAGCAACACGGTCTTGTCGCCGTCGTAGATGAAGTGCGCGGGGATGACGATCGGAAGGTCGCGGTCCCTGCCAGGGACGATCAGCTCACCGAAATCGTGATCGACGAGGAAGGCGCGCCACTCGTCATCGCTGAGCGGCTCGTCGTGTCGACGTATGAGCACGTCCACATGATGCCCGACGCGCTGACCGCGAGACTACGAGGGCTACTCGTCGCGGAGGGATGTCCTCCGGCTTAGGCCGGCGGCCCTCGTCGCGGCCGCGACGGCCTTCGCGACCGCCGGCACGACGTGCTTGTCGAAGACTGAGGGGAGGATGTACTCGGCGGAACGGACCTGCGGAGGCACCGTCGCCGCGAGCGCGGTCGCGGCTGCGAGCTCGACCTCGGCCGAGACACCCGTGGCGCGCGCATCCAGGAGACCACGGAACACGCCGGGGAACGCGAGCACGTTGTTCACCTGGTTCGGGTAATCACTTCGACCGGTCGCCAGGACGTCCACCTCGGGCGCCGCCTCGAGCGGATCGATCTCGGGATCGGGGTTCGCGAGCGCGAAGACGATGCGAGGCCGCGCCATCGAGCGCACCGCGTCGATCGAGAGGATCCGAGGACCTGAAACACCGATGAACACGTTGGCACCGATGACCGCCTCGGCCAATGAGCCGCGGCGATCGGTCGGGAACTGGCGCGCCACGTCCTGCTTCTCGGCGTTGAGGTCGTCCCGATCCGCGTGCACGATGCCATGCCGGTCGCACAGCACGATGTCGCGCACACCCGCGACGCGCAGTAGGCGCGCAGTGGCGATGCCGGCGGCGCCGGCGCCGGCGATGACAACGCGAAGATCGGCCAGTGGCCGCTTCACGACCGCCGCCGCGTTCTGCAGACCCGCGAGGACGACGATGGCCGTCCCGTGCTGATCGTCGTGAAAGACCGGTATGTCGAGGCGCTCGCGCAGCTTGCGTTCGACGATGAAGCAGTTCGGCGCAGCGATGTCCTCGAGGTTGATGCCGCCGAAGGCGGGCGCGATGTTCGCGACCGTGCGCACGATCTCGTCGGGATCCTGCGTCGCGAGGCACAGCGGAAACGCGGTGATGTTCGCGAGATCGGCAAAGAGCAGCGCCTTCCCCTCCATCACCGGCATCGCGGCCTCGGGTCCGATGTTGCCGAGGCCGAGCACCGCGGAACCGTCGGTCACGACGGCGACGCTGTTCTGACGGATCGTCAGCCGCCAGACGCGGTCCGGGTCGTCGGCGATGGCGCGGCAGATACGCGCGACGCCTGGCGTGTAAACGAGCGACAGGTCGTCGCGCGTGCGCACGCTCACACGCCCCTTGATCTCGATCTTCCCGCCGTGGTGCAACAGGAATGCTCGATCCGACACCGAGCGAACGCGCACGCCGTCGAGGCGTCGCAGATCCTCCTGCAGCTGCTCACCGGTCCGCTCATCCGGACAGTCGACCGTCACGTCGCGCACATGGACCTGTGGCGTCGCCTCGACAAGGTCGATCGCGCCGAGGCTGCAGCCGCGCTCGCCGATCACGACGGCGACATGTGCGAACATGCCCGGCCGGTTGGCGATCTCGAGGCGGAAGACGACCCGGAACGCGGGGCTCAGCACGGCGCGCACCGACGCGTCCGACATGGTGGCAAGCGTACTAGCGGGCATCACTCGGCAGCGTCGGCCCGCCGCGGCGCGCTCCTAGTGGCGTTCGTCCCACCGGCGGGCGCCGTTCGGCCCCTGGCCATCCGAGCCGGCCGCGCGGCGGGCCGTTTCGGTATGCGCGATAACGGCCTGAGTCAGGCACAGTTGGTCACATCGTGCGGATGTTGCTCGCGCTCGTTCTCATCCTTCCAGTCCTAGCAACGAGCCCGTCGGTCGTCGCAACGAGCTCGTCGGTCGTCGCGACTTGCGTGGGCTCCGTCGGTCCCGGCATCCCCCCGCCGACGCGTGTGGGCGCGGGCATCCCCGGATTCCATGCTGCTTGGTATGGACAGTCCGGTTACATGAGCCTCTGCGCCAGCGAGCGCGCGACCGCGACCGTCGCGTACTACAACACCGGATCGCGCGGCTGGGTCGGCGGACGCTTGACCGAGGTCGCGTATCTCGGGACGTGGGACAGCGAACCCGGACAGGACCAGCCGAGCATCCTCGGCGGTGACGGTGCGCGCGGCTCGCCGGCGACGGGCTGGCCGCGATTCAATCGCGTCGCGGTGCAGCCGGCGGCATACGTCGGTCCCGGTCAGGTGGCGTGGTTCCAGTTCAGCGTCCAGGCGCCATCACAGCCGGGCACCTACCGGCTCGGCATCCGTCCACTCATCGAAGGCGCGACATGGATGGAGGACTACGGGGTCTTCTGGGTCGTCACCGTGCTCAACCCGGACGGAACGGCACCGCGACCCACGCCACCCTCCCCGGCCGGCGTCACGTACCGGATCAGCGGCGCGGTCGCGGCCTCGGACATCGTCGAGGTGCACGAGGGCGTCGCGCGAGCGGGCGCGTATCTCGGTGCGGGCGTCGGCGGTGACCGCACGAGTCCGCTCACCGTGAACGTGAGCGTTGGTAGTGGATCGGAGCAGTTCTGCTGCACCGCGGCCGGTCCGTCGTTCGACATCGTGACGAGCAACACGGCCTGGTCGGCCCCGACGGCGGCCGCGCCCGACACGTGGACCGCGTCGACCGAGCGCAAGGAGCTCGCGGCGCACGAGTACTCGCACACCTGGCAGTACGCGGTCGGCGGGAGGGCGTGCATGGTCGGGGGACCGCGGTGGCTCACCGAGGGCATGGCCGAGTCGCTCGCGTACCGTTCGCTCGTGGATGCCGGACTCATTCCCGCCGCGAACATGGACGTCTTCACCAAGCGCCAGCTGCGGAACGCGCGCTACGTGACCCTTCAGTCGCTCGAGACATCGTGGCCCGCCGACGTGAACCCGTTCGCGATGGGCTATCTCGCCGTCGATCGGATGCTCGCGGCGAACGGTCCGCTCGCGCTACGGAACTGGTGCGTGCGCGTCGGTCGCGGCGAGAGCTGGCAGTCCGCATTCACCGGTGCGTTCGGCCAAACACCCGACGCGTTCTAC
>JBDTMY010000103.1:0-4671 GCA_039934015.1 Chloroflexota bacterium
AGGAACTCGTCGAGCCCGGCTCGGAGCTCGGCGTCGCGCGTGTTGGTCAAGCGCGCGCGCAGGACCGGCAAGATCTCGTGCATCGATCGCCCGGCGACGAACACGACGAATCGGAAGCCGAACGTCCTCTCGTACGCCGCGTTGAGCTCGGCGAGCTGCCGCAGCGTCGCCGCGTCAGCCGACGTTCCCTGCTCGCGTCGTGAGAGTGCCGAGAGGGAGGCCGGGTCCGCGCCGATCCGCGGGTGCGCGTCGAGGACGGCGACACGCTGGGGCTCGCTCATCCGCTCGAGAGCCTCGCGGGCCTTCGCGATGATGGAACGCGGCGCCTCGTCCTCGCCTACCCGCAGCGCAGCGGCGAGTCCCGGCGCGCGCTCGAATACGGCGGTCAGCGCCGAGCTGGCCCCGTCGGGCCGCACTAGCTGCCCAGGTACGACACGACGCCGTAGCGCGACACGAGCAGCGGGATGTGCTGATGGCCGCTCGAGAGCCGGACCTCGAGGGTGACGCGGCCGAAGACCGTGTCGAGCTTGAGGGAGCGGAAGTACGCGCCGACGTCGAACACGAGACGGTACGTTCCGGGCTCGTGGTCGTCGCCGAGCCTCGCCACGCGGCCGTCCGTGCCCGTCGTGCCCTTCGCGGCCAGCGTGCCGTCCCGGTAGAGCGCGACCTCCACGCCGACCGCCGGCACGCCGTTGGTCGTGTCGAGCACGTGCGTGGAGAGCGTCGCCTGGGCCATCGGGCGGGTATCGTACGCCCGCGATGACCATGCTTCGCATCACCGCCGGGCCGTACACGTTCAAAGCGCGCTGGGAGGAAAAGGACGCGCCGAAGACCGTCGCCGCGATCCGCCGGATGCTTCCACTGCGCAGCAAGGTCGTGCATTGCCGCTGGAGCGGCGAGTCCACCTGGGTCCCGATGGGCGAGAAGCGCCTCGGTGTGGACTTCGAGAATCACACCAGTCATCCGGCGCCGGGACAGGTGCTCGTCTATCCCGGCGGCCTCTCTGAGATGGAGGTCCTCTTTCCCTACGGCTCGTGTCTTTTCTCGAGCAAGGTCGGGCAGCTCGCGGGCAATCACTTCGCGACAGTGATCGAGGGCAATGAGCATCTGGCCGAGATCGGCCGCCTCACGCTCTGGGAGGGCGCGCAGGATTTCCTTGTAGAAGAGATGGCTTGAACAGAGAGCGGCTTAGCCGCGACGTCGGGCAGGTGGTCTAGTCACGACCGCAGATCTCGCGATCCGCGGCGGACGGGTCGTCACCGAAGAAGGCGTACGCGAAGCCGATGTCCTGATCGCCGGCGGGGTGTTCGACCGGGTCGTTGATCCGGGACACGGCAAAGCCTTCGACGAGATCGAAGCGCGCGGCCTGCACGTGTTCCCTGGCGTCGTCGACGCGCACGTGCACGTGAACGAGCCTGGGCGCGAGGAGTGGGAGGGCTGGCGCGCGGCGACGCGCGGCGCGGCCGCCGGCGGCGTGACCACGCTCGCCGACATGCCGCTCAACTCGCTGCCGCCGACGATCGACGGGTCCGCGTTCCGCGCGAAGGAATCGCACGCCGCGCGCTCGGCGATCGTGGACTTCGCCCTCTGGGGTGGTCTCGTCGGGCCCGACCCGGCGCCGCTGCGCGAGCTCAGGATGGCGGGCGTCGTTGGAGTCAAGGCCTTCCTGTGCCCGAGCGGCGTGCCCGAGTTCGCGCATCTCGACGCCGGCACGCTCGGGCCTGCGCTCGCGGCGGCTGCGGAGGCCGGTCATCTCGTCGCGGTACACGCCGAGGACGAGGCGCTTGTCGCGAAGGGGAGCGAGCAGCTGCACACGATGAATCGGCGCGACCGCGCCGCCTGGCTCGAGTCCCGGCCGCCGGCCGCGGAGCGACGCGCGATCGAGCGGCTTGCGGACGCCGCGCGCGAGAGCGGGGCGCGGGTGCATGTCGTGCACGCGTCGAGCTCGGCGGCGGTCACCGCGGTGATGCGCGCCCGCGAGCGCGGGGCGAGCATCACGGTCGAGACGTGCCCGCACTACCTCGCCTTCAGCGCTGAGGACGTCGAGCGCATCGGGCCGGCGCTGAAGTGCGCGCCGCCGATCCGCGACGCGTCGTCACGCGAGCGGCTGTGGCAACACGTCCTCGCCGGCGACATCGATCTCATCGCGTCCGACCACTCCCCGTGCACCGCCGAGCTGAAGGCGCGGGGTGACGCCGACATCTGGGAAGCGTGGGGCGGCGTGACTGGGATCCAGTCGCTGCTCCCGGTGCTGCTGACCGAAGGAGTGCACCAGCGCGGCCTGCGTCTCGCCGCGCTCGCGCGGCTGGTC
This sequence comes from Chloroflexota bacterium, assembly GCA_039934015.1. Classification (GTDB taxonomy): domain Bacteria; phylum Chloroflexota; class Limnocylindria; order P2-11E; family P2-11E; genus CF-39. The sequence continues at coordinate 2,312 of JBDTMY010000103.1, forward strand.
GCAGGCGCGCCCGCGCGGCTGCTCGGACTTTGGCCGCGGAAGGGCGCGATCCGCGCCGGCGCCGACGCGGACGTCGCGCTCGTGTCTCTTGAGCGTCAATGGACCTTCGAGGCAGAGCAGCTGCAGGCGCGCAGCGGCGTGAGTCCGTATGTCGGCCGATCGTTCCGCGGAGCGGTCGTGCGAACGCTGGTGCGCGGCGTCACCGTCTTCGATGACGGCCAGTTCATTGAGGACGCGCGTCCCCGGGTCGGGCGCCTTGTGACGAGAATGGGGGAGTGAGGACGGCGGAGGTGGTCGCGATCGACGAGCGGCGTCTGCTGCGGCGCCTGGACGAGCTCGCTCAGCGCGGGGCCCTTCCCGGTGGGGGCCTCTACCGCGCGCTGTACACACCGTCGTGGGTCTCGGCGACGGAGCTGGTCTCCGGCTGGATGAAGGACGCGGGACTGCTGGTGCGCCGCGACGCCGTCGGCAACGTGTGGGGACGGGTCGAGGGATCACGCGGTGGACGCGCGATCGTCACGGGCTCGCACATCGATACCGTGCGCGGCGGCGGCGCGCTCGACGGCGCGCTCGGCGTCGTCGCCGCGGTCGAGGCCGTCACCAGCCTGGTAGCGGAGCTGGGCCGGCCCCTGCGCATCCTCGAAGCCGTCGCGATCTGCGAAGAAGAGGGCAGCCGTTTCAACACGAACTTCTGGGGCGCGCGCGCCATCGCCGACCGGATCGAGCCCGACGAGGCCACACGCGCGCGCGATGCGGACGGCGTGACGCTGGCCGATGCGATGCGCAGCGTGGGTCTCGATCCCGCCAACGTCGCTCAGGCGATCCGCCGCGACATCGACACGTTCGTCGAGCTGCACATCGAGCAAGGTCCGATCCTGGACGAACAGGGTCCGCGTCTCGGCGTGGTCACCACGATCGCCGGCACCGCGCATCTCGAGGTCGCGGTGCGCGGACAGCCGGATCATGCCGGCGCCACCGCGATGGACCGCCGGCGCGACGCGCTCCTCGGTGCCGCCGCGATGATGTTGGCCATCGCCGATGTCGCCCGCGAGATGGGACCGCCGGCGGTCGCGACGGTCGGCACGATCAGCGTCGAGCCGTCGCAGGTGAACGTGGTGCCCGGTGTGGCGCGGTTCACCGTCGACGCCCGTCACAGCGACAACTCCGAGCGCGCTCAGCTGGTCGCTGAGATCACCAAGGTCTGCAAGGTCGCCGGCCGCGAGCGCGATCTCGCGGTCGACGTGCGCACGCTGCGTGACCGGCCGCCGGTCCAGCTCAATGAGCGCGCCACCGATGCGGTCCGCCGCGCGTGCATCGCCTCCGGCGTCATGCCGCGTGACATGACGAGTGGCGCTGGTCATGACGCGCAGGTGTTGAGCGCGGCCGCCCACGCGGCGATGATCTTCGTCCCGAGCATCGGTGGCCGCTCGCATTGCCCTGAGGAGGCGACGGCGGCGGAGGACGTCATCCTCGGCACGCGCGCGCTGGCCGCGTCGCTGCGCGAGCTGGCGTACGCCTGATGGCGATCCTGCTCCGCGGCGGAACGCTCCTCCCCATGGTGGACGGCGCCCGCCCGATACGTGGCGACGTGCTCGTCAGTGGCGCGCGCATCGGGCAGATCGGATCCGACCTGCAGACGCCACCGGACACCGAGGTCGTGGACTGTTCTGGCTGCTTTCTCATGCCCGGCCTCGTCCAAACGCACGTGCACCTGGTGCAGACGATCTTCCGTGGACTCGCGGAGGACGTCGGCCTGCTCGACTGGCTGCGCCGGTTCATCTGGCCGCTGGAGGCCGCGCACGACGAAGCGTCGGTGCGCGCGTGCGTGCGGCTCGGCCTCGGCGAGCTGCTCACCACCGGGACGACGACGATCCTCGACATGGGCACGACGCGCTGGGGTGACGTCGTGGCCGAGGAGCTGGTGCGCTCGGGCATCCGCGCCCGGTTCGGCCAGGCAATGATGGACACCGGCGACGGCGTTCCGGCCGATCTGGTCGAGAACACCCGCGACTCCCTCGACGCGAGCGCGGGCCTGGTGAAGCGTTGGAGCAAGGCCGGCGCGGGCCGCATCGGCTACGCGTACGCGCCGCGGTTCGCGCTCTCCTGCACGCGCGAGCTGCTCGAGGCCGTCGCGATGCTCGCCAAGATGAGCGACACGCTCGTGCACACGCATTCGAGCGAGAGCGCCGAGGAGCGGTCGGCGGTGCAGGGCGCCACCGGCATGTCGCCGATCGGCTATCTCGCGCAGGTCGGGATCGCGACGCCACAGGCGGTGATCGCGCACGGCGTGCACATCGATGACGCCGAGCTGGAGATCCTGCGCGAGAGCGGCAGCGCGATCACGCACTGTCCGTCGTCAA
>JBDTMY010000104.1:0-10685 GCA_039934015.1 Chloroflexota bacterium
CGAACGACGTGGTCTTCGGATTACGCACCCGGCTGCGGTGCACGTCGCTCTTGTCAGCGATGATCACCGCCGCCGACACCGCGCTCACGGGCAGCCCTCCCTCGGACTCCTCGTGGTTCGCGATCGCGCCCATGATCGTCGCGACATCCTCAAGCTCGAAGCCGAGATCGATGAGGATGTCGTGCGCGAGGAGCGCGCCCGTCTGTCCATGTTTCTCCCGGGTGATGACGTTGCCGATGTCGTGGAGGTAGGCGGCCACCGCCGCGATCTCGCAGCGGCGGGCGTCGTGTCCGAGCGACTTCAGGATGAAACGAGCGCCGTCGGCGGAGGTGCTTGCGTGGCGTTCGCCGTGCTCGGTGTAGCCGATCGCGCCGGTCTGATTGTTGGCAGACCGGATGTAGGTCTTCACGCGCGGGTCAGCTTTGACCGTGTCGAGCGTCGGGCCTGAGCTCTTCGCCTCGGCGCTGGTGCGGGTCTTCGTCTCGGACCGGTGGACCTTTTTCAGCTCGTCCGGTGCTCCGGTGTCGTCGGGTCGCGGTGCGCCAGCGGCCTCAGGCATGAGCCAACTCTAAGCGCCCTCGGCTCATGCCTCCATCCGCAGCTCTTCGAGGTCGAGGTCGCGCTCGATCCGGCGCAGGACCACGTCCGTGATCACGCCACGTTCGTGCAGCTCCTGTGCCGCCTGGCGCTCGGCAGCGATCACTTCGCGGCGGATCAGTCCGTGCTCGAGCAGCTCCTGCTCGGCCGCATCGCCATCCTCGTGATGCTTCTCGTCATGCCGCGCGCGATGCGCGTACCGGTCTCGCAGTTGGTCGACGAGCTCCAGGTGATCCGGCCACTTCTCGCGCAGCTCTTCGATCCGCGCGAGCGCCGCTTCGGTCGTAAGGCTGCGCGCGTGGACCTCGTCGTGCGCGGCATCGCCGTCCGGCGCGAGACCGAGCTTCTTGATCACCAGCGGCAGCGTCAGCCCTTGGCCGACGAGCGTCACGAGGATCACGGCGAACACGAGGAAGAGGATGAGCGGGCGCTCCGGAAAGTCGATCGGCAGCGCCAACGCCGCGGCGAGGGAGACGACGCCACGAAGCCCCGACCACGCCACGATGAATACCGCCCGCAGGGGCGGATTCGGATCGCGCCGGGCGACCGCTGGGATAAGACGTGGCAGGTACGTCGCGGGGTAGACCCACACGATGCGCGCGAGGATGACGGTGAGCACGACCGCCGCGGTGATGCCGGTGACCCGACCGAGATCGGTGCTCAGGCCACGCAGCACGCTCGGGAGCTGCAGTCCGATGAGCATGAAGACGAGACCGTTGAGAAGGAACAGCTGGATCTGCCAGGCGGCGGTCCCGACGACACGCACATCGGATGAAGAACGGGTCAGCGCGCGACGCGCGAAGAGTCCGCCGACCACGGCGGCCAGGACACCGGAGACGCCGAGGGACTCGGCTGGCAGGTATGCGGCGTACGGTGCGAGGAGCGTGATCGTCACGGCGATCGCGGTGTCGTGGATGTGCGTCAGCAGCCACTCGCCGGCGAGTCCCACGGCGACACCGATCGCCACGCCGCCGATGAGCACGACGACGAACGAGCCGCCGGCGTCGATGAGCGAGAAGGTCCCGGCGGCCGCGGCCGCCACAGCGAAACGGTAGAGGACGAGCGCGGTCGCATCGTTCACGAGGCTCTCGCCTTCGAGGATCGTCACGATGCGGCGCGGCACGCCGACGCGCTGGAAGATCGCAGTCGCGGCGACGGCATCGGGTGGCGCGACGATCGCGCCGAGGGCGAACGCCGCGGCCCAGCCGAGCGAGGGCACGAGCATGTTGGCGACGACCGCGACCAGCGCCGCCGTGAAAATGACAAGACCGAACGCGAGCAGCACGATCGGCCGGAGGTTCGCCTTGAACTCGCGGATGGATGTGAAGTAGCCGCCCGCAAACAACAGCGGGGGCAGGAATACGAAGAAGACGAGGTCCGGCGGCAGGTCGAACTCGGGTAGGCCAGGGATGCGGCTCAGCAGCAGGCCGCCGAGGACCATGACGATCGGGTACGGGACGGTGAGGCGTCGCGCGACGATCGTGAGCGCGGTGACGAGCGCGAGCAGTAGGAGAACGACCTCGATCTCGCGCATGGCCCCTAGTGCTCGTAGGCCTTCTGCAGACGCTCCGCGACCTGCTGAAGCCACCGGAGCTCGGTGAGTCCGGCGCGCGCGATCACCATGCCACGCGTGAATGCGAGCCACGGTTTCAGCGTTCCCGATACCAGGCCGAGCCAGGTCGCGCCCGTCGCGTCGACCTTGGGGCCCTTGCCCTTGATGTCGGCGACCTCCGCGTGAAGCCGCCCGTCACCCGCCTGGAACTCGATCGCCTCCTGTGTATCGGTGAAGCGCAGCAGCGCGCGGCCGGCCGCCACGTCCTTCAGGTTTTCGAGGACGCGTTCGTCTTCGGCAGCGGCGACGAGGATCGCGAGCACGGCGTCGCGCGCGTGGAGCGGGTTCGGCGGCGACGTCGCCCCGCTGCGCGCCGCCTGGATCGCGTCCTCGAGCCTGGTCACGCGAGCTTCATATCGCTGCGCACGCTCAGGGGAACCTCGGTACCGCGGTCACGGAGCACGAAGAACGCGGCGGCGCCGATCATCGCGCCATTGTCGGTACAGAGGCGCGGCGGCGGCACGCGCAGCGGGTGGCCGATGCGCTTCTGGATCTCGTTCCGCAGTGCGAGGTTCGCGGCCACGCCCCCGCCCAGCAGGACCGTCTCGACCGCGTGTTCCGCCGCGGCGCGGGCCGTCTTCTCGGCGAGGATCTCCGTGATCGCCCGTTGGAACGAAGCCGCGACATCGGCCACCGGCACTTCGCCCTTCGCCTCGAGCCCGCGCACGAGCCGCAGCACCGCGGTCTTGAGACCGGAGAACGAGAAGTCGTAGCCGGCGAGCGCGGCGCGCGGCAACGGGAACGCAGTCGGGTCGCCGTCCCTCGCGGCCCGCTCGATCGGGGGGCCGCCGGGGAAGCCGAGGCCGAGGAGCCGCGCGACCTTGTCGAAGGCCTCACCCGCCGCGTCATCGATGGTCCGGCCGAGCGGGCGGAAGCGACGGTGTCCCTCCATGAGGACGAGGTCGCTGTGCGCGCCGCTCACGATCAGCACGACCGCCGGGATCTCCGGCTCCGGCGTCGGCGCTTCGCCTTCGTAGAGCCAGTTCGCGTACACGTGGCCCTCGAGATGGTTCACGCCGATGAATGGCAGGCCCGCAGCGAGGGCGAGCCCTCGTCCGTAATTCGCGCCGACGAGGAGGCATCCCACGAGACCTGGCCCGACCGTCGCGGCCACCGCATCGACCGCGCGCAGCTCGACGCCGGCTTCAAGGAGCGCCTGCTGCGTGATGCCGTCGAGCGCGTGCAGGTGCTCCCGCGCCGCGACCTCGGGGATGATGCCACCGGTGTCCTGATGGACCAGCTGCGACGCGACGATGTTCGAGACGATGCGCCTGCCGTCGTCGACGACCGCGACACCGGTCTCGTCGCACGAGGTCTCGATCGCGAGGATGCGCACTATTCCGCCGCTAGTTCGACGCGCAGCTTCGCGATGCGGTCGCGCACCGCGCGGTCGCGGAGGCGCTCGGTCCACATGATGATCGCGTCCTCGTTGTTGTCGCTGTAGTAGCGACGACGGATGCCGGCCGCGTGGAATCCGTACTTCTCGTAGAGCCGCTGTGCCGGAAAGTTCGACGCGCGCACCTCGAGCGTGAGCCACTCCGCGTTCAGCTCGGTCGCGAGCTCGAAGAGCCGCACCAGCATCCGCTCGCCGATCTTGCGTCGGCGCCGCTCCGGTATCACGGCGAAGGTCGTGATGTGCGCCTCGTCGAGCGCAAGCCAGAGACCCGCGTAGGCGATGATGCGCTCGCCCTCGCGCGCGACGATGTACCGCGCGTTCTTGTTCTGCGTGAGCTCATGACGGAACGCGTTCGCCGGCCAGGGGACCGGGAACGAGACGCGCTCGACCTCCTGCACCGACGGGATGTCGTCGGGGGTCATGTCCTCGATGACGATCGGGAAGGTGGCGACCATTCCTTTATTAGTGTCGCTTGGGGAGACCGAGCGCGAGATCGTCGGTCGGGGGCGTGGCGAACGGCTGGCCGAACGAGGTCCGGATCGCGGGCTGCTTCACGTAGATCGGCTCGATCTCGCCGAGCTTCCGCTGCGGGCTGGTCTCGAGGGCGCGCCAGCCCAGCTCGGCGAGGTATCCGGCCCGGCGCATCCGCGAGGCCGGAGATGCGAAGAGCGCCTTCGGACCGAGCAGGTCGCGTAGCGTCTGTTCGGTCTCGTCGCTGATCTCGCCCACGAAGAGCGTGTGCGAGCCGATCTGGCGGCAGAGCTCGGGAAGCGTCGCCGCGATGAATGGCGAGCGACGCTCCCACTTGCGATTGCGGTCCTGGTAGAAGGCGGCGTAGAACTCGTCGCGCCCAGCTGGAAGCAACGGACAGGTCCTCTGCTTCGACGCGGCGTGCGGATAGGCGAGCACGTCGAGCGTCGAGATGCCGATGAGCGCCGCGCCGGCGCCGCGCGCGATGCCCTGCGCCGCGGCGATCGCGATCCGCAGACCCGTGAAGGAGCCGGGTCCGGTCGCAACGGCGACCTTCTCGATGGACGCGAGCGTGATCCGCGTGCGCGCCAGCAGTCGCTCGATCGTCGGGAAGAGCTCGTCCGCGTGCCGACGCTGCGCATGCCACGTCTCCTCAGCGAGGACAGCGTGTCCGTCATACAGCGCGACCGAGGCCCACTCGGTCGACGTATCAAGCGCCAAGAGAGTCACGGAAACCCTCCAGGAGCTCGGTCGACCGCGGCCCGGTCGCGCGCAGGGCCACGGACCGCTTCGTGTCGGCGATGTGCGCGAGGTGAACGTCGAGACGGTCGAGCGGCAGCCCGTCGCCCGCGCGGTCCGGCCACTCGATGACCGTCATGCCGCCGGCGTCGAGCGTCTCCTCCCAGCCGGTCGTACCCAGATCCTTTCCTTCGAGTCGATAGAGGTCGAGATGGAAGAGCGGCAGCCGTCCACCGAAGTGCTCGTGGAGGATGACGAATGTCGGGCTCGACACATCCGACGCATCGAGACCCAGGCCGACCGCGATGCCCTTCGCGAGGACGGTCTTCCCCGCGCCGAGCTCGCCCCACAGCGCGACGACGTCGCCGGGACGCGCAAGCCGCGCGAGACGCTCGCCCACTCGCTCGGTGTGGAGCGACGAGTGGCTCACGAGCTCCACCGCAGGCCCGACGCTATGCGGGACGCTCATTCGCCGCTCCACGCGTGAGTCTGCGGCGCTCGAGAACGAGGCGGATCGTGATCCCGAGGAACGAGCCGAACAGCGCGGCCCAGATGAGAAGCCATCCGTCGCGCGGCGGAACGCCGATGAAGTCGAGCGGACCGAACGGAAGCTGCACGGCCCACGCGCCAAGCGGGATCAGGGCGAGCAGCCCGATGATCGTCCGCCGGCGCTCGAGCCGCTTGCGGTCCTCGGCGAACTTCGCGAGGCGGCGCTCCTCGGTCTTGTCTGTGCGCTTCGGAGTGGTGCCCGCCGTGCGCGCGGGACCGCGCGCGTCGTGCTCCGCGCGCCGTTCACGCCGGCGCTTTCTCCCCACCGGGAAAGACTAGTTGCGCGGTGTACGGGGTGCGTCGAATGCGAGGACGTTCGCGACCGGAACGAGCCCGTCATTGGTGGCGACCGCATCCGCCTCGACCTCGCTCGGGAAGCGGGTCAGTCCGACGAGCGACAAGTGCTCGTCCATCGGGCGTGCTCCCAGCCAGTCGTTGGCCAGCGCCAGGGACGGCGCGCTCTGCGCGAAATCACCGGCGTTCTCGGGCGCGAACACGAAGAGTCGGGCGGAGGCGGTGTGCACGGCGGCGCGGGCGCCGACAAGCGCGACCAGCGGCAGGAAGACCTCGCGCGGCAGCGGCGCCGAGCCGAAGCCGATGAGACAGAGGACCGTCGGCGCGTCGGGGCCGGTGGTGCCGCCCGACGCGGTCGCCGCTTCGCCGTAGACGACGCTCAGGCCCCCGGCCGGCGCCGCGCCGGCCACGACGGCGGCAACGCCGCAGGCGTGCGCGCGCGTGATCGATTCCGCGGTCGCGCGCGCGCCACCGATGAGGATCCGGTCGCGCATGCGGACGTCTATCCGCGAAGGTTGCAGCTCGTCCATGGGCGCGTCCACCGCGAGTCCGATGTCGCCGATCGCATCAGGCCCGTAGGCGGCGACGCCCTGCAACGCCCACGCCGATCCAGCGACGGTGACGCACGCGTCGTCCGAGCGCGTCACCTCGCCGTCGAGCGTGGAACGCACGGACCATCGGCCGACGACCGGAGCGACGTAGAGATCGCCGTCGGCGCGCTGATGGATCACCCGGCCCGCTATCGGCGAGGAGACCGCGCGCGCGAACCGCCGGCCGGTGCGAGCGATGACCGTGCGCCGCTCGACCTGTCCACCGACGGCGACGCGCATGACGCGCGCGAGATCCACTGGCGCGACACCGAGCCGGCGGGCGCCGGCGATCTTCACCGGCGTCCCGTAGGTCGTTCCGGCGGCGACAACGTCGCCGGCGTGCACCTCTTGCCCCTCCGCCGCGCGCTCGCTGGCACCGAGCGGGAGCGGGTGATCCGCAGACCAGCGCGAGTACCGCCACGGCATCAGCGCGGATCCTTCGGCAGCACGTCGAGCGCGCTGTACCAGCGCGCAAGCGTCGGGATGCGCTCGGCGTCGCGCGGCGGGAGCGCGAGCGGACGACCGCGGGCGTCGATCACGACGCCGAGCCTCAGGTCCTCCGCGGTCGGCCGCACCGTCGTCCCGGGCATCACGATCTCGACCGCGCCCTTCGTCGGCACGAGGACGAACGAGCCACGCGCGACGCGCTCCTCAACGACGCCGTTGGCATCCTTGACGCGGACCGTGGCCGAACGTCGCGGCCACATCGAGACGAAGATCGCGATCGGCTCGGGGGCGGGCATGGTGGCGACACGACCGCGCGAGGCGAGCGCGCCTGCGGCAACGAGCGTGTCGTCTGAAGCACGCGACACGAGCGCCGGCCCGTTGGGTCCGAAGGCGTCGATCGCGACGAGCAGCGACTGCGCGGCGCGCGGAAGCTGCGCCAGCCGGCCGGTGAGCACGAGCAGCGGAGCCGCCCAGGGAGCCTCGAGTCTGATGCCCGCGCGCTCAGCGTCCGCGAGCGTGTGCGCGATCGCCTCGCGCGCGAGCGCCATCTCGAACGAGAGCGCGAGCACCGACGCGGGGAGCGCGTCCGGCCAGCGGGCGCGGTTGAACACCCGCTCGAGCAGTGCGGGCGCCTCGACCGCGCGCGGGATCCAGCGGCGCACCCGATCGAGGCCGGCACGTGCGACAACACGGTCCGCCGCCGCGCCGACGCCGAGCCGTTGATGGATGCCGAGGACGACGCCATCCGGTCGCGCGTGGATGACCGACGTCGCGCCGCCTGTGACGTCGAGCAGCACGACGTCGGCCTTCGCGCTCGCGGCCATCGCGCGCGCCGCGGCCTCGAGCGCCTCGTCGCGCAGCACGACATCGACCTGCGCGCGCCGACGCACGGCACGCAGGCGTGCCACAAGGGCGTCGCGTCCAGCAGCGGTGCGTACGTCGGGCAGTGACTCGATCGCGTTCGCGGGACACGACACTGCGATGCGGTCGCGAATGCGTTCGTCGGCCGAGACGAGGATGTGTGGCAGTGGGTGCTGATCCGCGCAGCCGAAGCGCAGCGCCTCGGCGAGCTCGACGAGACCGGCGGCGTCGCCGCGATCCGGCGCGATCACGACGACGAGGTCGGGGTGAGCCTCGCGAAGCAGCTCGGCGCGTTCGACGAACGTCCGTCCGTCGCGCGTTCCGACGAGGCCGACGAGCGACGCGCCGCCGGCGAGCGCGCCGAAGGCCATCGCGGAGGCCAGCCGCGGGTCACGTCCGAGCAAGGCGGCGACGCGCACGACGTCGCCGGGGATCACGCGCAGTACCGGTCCTTCGGCCGCGCCGGAGAGGATGCGCTCTGTCCGCGCCTCATGCGCGATCTCGACCGAAGCGACGAGCTCGGTCGAGGTGGTCACGCCGCTGTGACCGGTGTGCGTTTCACCGCGGCAACGAAGGCCTCGAAGATCCGCGTTGCGGCAGCCGCGACCTGCGCGGTCCGCTCGGGATGCCACTGCACCGCGACGACCCACTGGTGCGTCGGTGACTCGAGTGCCTCCACGACCTCGCCGACGTACGCGGTCGCCCGCAGCTCCGCCGCGAGGCGATCGGACGTCACCACCTGGTGGTGGCTCGAGTTCACGGTGAACGCCTCGTCGCCACAGGCTTCGGCCAGCCTGGATCCGGGCTCGGCCTGCGTGGTGTGGTGCACGGCGTCCGCGCCCGTCGGGTCGTCGGGGACGGCCTCGCCCGCGGGCGGGTAGCTCGGGGAATGCCCGAGATGGTGCTGCTCCAGCGACCCACCGAAGCGGATGTTCAGCAGCTGAAGGCCGCGGCAGATACCCAGGACCGGTATGTCGCGCGCGAGCGCTCGCTCGAGCAGAGCGAGCTCGATGGCGTCCCGCGTGAGATCGATGTCCTTCGACGCGACATTGGCCTCGCCGTAGCGCGCCGGATCGATGTCGTCGCCGCCGGTGAGGCACAGGCCATCGAACTCTTCGGGCATCTCATCGGTCGGATCGACCGCGATAGGGTCGGCGCCTGCGCGGCGGATCGCGCCCAGGTATTGCTCGCGCACGAGCTCGCAGCGGCGCCTGGCGTGGCCGCATAACGTCACCGCGATCCGAGGTCCCACGCGAACAATGGTATTCGGTTTAGTCGTGGGTTTTCGGTGCAGTCGTCAGGCTGGCGCGATCGATCAACTCGACCAGCACACCGTTGGCGGCGCGCGGATGCATGAACGCAACGAGTCCTTCGACACCGCGCCGCGGTGCGTGGTCGATCAGCTCGACTCCCTCGGCCGCCAACCGCGCGAGCGTGCCAGCGAGATCATCGACGACGAAACAGAGATGGTGCAGCGTCGGGCGGCCGCGGTCGGCGAGGAAGCGCGCAACACCGGATTGCGCGTCGATCGGCTCGAGGAGCTCGACGCGTGAGCCTTCACGCGTCGCGAAGGCGACGCGGACGTGCTGATCCGCAATGGCCCGTGGCTCGTCGACGCGATAGCCCAGCAGGTCGCGGTAGAACGGGACGGCCTCATCGAGCGAGGGCACCGCGACCGCGACGTGATGCAGCTCGCGTGCGCCGATCCCTTTCATGCGCGCGGCGGGTGGTACGCGCCGAAGACCGAGCGCAGGTCGGCGCAGATCTCTCCCAGCGTGACACCCGCTTCGACCGCCGCGACGATCGGCACGACGAGATTCGCGCTGCCACGTGCCGCCGTGAGCAGGTCCGCGCGGACACGCTCCGCTTTGGCGGGATCGCGCTTCGCGCGCCCAGCCCGCAGCCGCTCCGCACGCCCGCGGACGACCGCGTCGTCGACGCGCTGGAGCGGCGGGACGGCGTCGTCGCCCTCGGATCGGTACGCGTTGACGCCGACGATCACCTGCTCGCCGCTCTCGATCGCCTTCTGCTGCTCGTACGCGGAATCCTCGATCGCGCGCATCTGGTACCCCTTCTCGATGGCGGCGAGCGCGCCGCCCATGCCGGCGATGTTCTGGAGCTCCGCGTGCACGCGACGCTCGATGTCCGCGGTGAGCGACTCGATCGCATAGGCGCCACCGAGCGGATCGATCGTGTCCGCGGCGCCCGTCTCCTCCGCGATGATCTGCTGCGTCCGGAGGGCCGTGCGCGCGGACTCCTCGCTGGGGAGCGCGAGCGCCTCGTCATACGCATTCGTATGCAGCGACTGCGTGCCGCCGAGGACGGCCGCGAGGGCCTCGATCGCGGTGCGCACGATGTTGTTGAGGGGCTGCTGCGCGGTGAGCGTCGAGCCCATCGTCTGCGTGTGGAACCGCAGGGCGAGCGCGTCCGCGCGCGTCGCGCCGAAGCGGTCGCGCATCACGTCGGCCCAGATCCGGCGCGCGGCGCGGAACTTCGCCACCTCCTCGAGGAGCGTCGAGTGCGCGGCGAAGAAGAACGAAAGCTGCGGCGCGAATGCGTCGACGCTGAGCCCGGCCTGCAGGGCGCCCTCGACGTATTCGATCGCGTCGGCGAACGTGAACGCGAGCTCCTGGACCGAGTTCGAGCCGGCCTCACGGATGTGATAACCGCTGATCGAGATGGGATTCCAGCGCGGCAGCTCCGTGGCGCAGTACGCGATGAGATCCGTGACGAGCCGCAGCGATGGCCGTGGGGGGAAAATGTACGTCCCGCGCGCGATGTACTCCTTCAGGATGTCGTTCTGCGTCGTGCCGCCGATGCGCGCGAGCGGGACGCCCTGCCGCTTGGCGACCGCGACGTACATGGCGAGGAGGATGGCCGCGGTGGCGTTGATCGTCATCGAGGTGGTCACCTTGTCGAGAGGGATCCCGGCGAAGAGCTGCTCGAGATCGTCGAGGCTTGAGATCGACACGCCGACCTTCCCGACCTCGCCGGCGACCTGAGGGTCGTCCGCGTCATAACCCATCTGCGTCGGAAGATCGAACGCGACGGAGAGACCGGTCTGTCCTTGCCCCAGGAGATAGCGGAACCGCGCGTTGGTCTCCTCGGCCGTACCGAAGCCCGCGTACTG